>DATBNA010000303.1:0-5311 GCA_036554545.1 Hyphomonadaceae bacterium | reverse complement strand
GGAATTTCATCGGACCGAATCCGCTGCTTGCTGACCCAAGCAATGCATGAGGACCGGAGCGGTTCCGCCCCTGGGCCCCCGGTCAGCCGCCCCTGCGCACGCCGCGCAGGAAGATGGCGACGCCCCGGCGGGCGCGGGTCTCGATCTGGTGATGGGGCATGGTGGAGGTGGAATCCATCATCAGCTTGAAGCCGGAATCCTGCATGACCATGCCAAGCAGCATGGCGGCGGCGTCTTCGGGATCTTCGATCTGGTACTTCGTCCGCACGACCGGTGAGCCGAGCCACTCAGCCAGGACCTCCCGTGGGAATCCCTTGGGCTTGCTTGCGTTCAGCAGCTCCGGATAGCGGCGGACTTCCGAAATGAGCAGGCGGGCGAGCGCCATGGAGCGGGGCGAGGTGAAGTGTGTGACCATCCGCACGAGCATTCCATAGAGTTCGAGCTCGATATCGTCGCCGTTTTTCGGCGGGGGGAAGTCGCCCATGTCGGCGACATTCTCGGCGAGCAGGGCGCCCAGGAGTTCGAGCTGACTCTTGAACTCTCGGTAGATCGTCTTCTTGGACATCCCCGCCTGATGGGCGACGGCGTCCATGGTCGCATGCTCGGGCGGGCCATCCAGGAAGATTTTACGGGCTGCGGAAAGGATTCGTTCACGCGGCGAGGGCGCTTCGCTAATGTCCTGAGCAACCTGCATTTTCAGCCCTGCACACGGGAAACTGATCGGTTTAACGCGATCACCATCTTTGCAGTCTATAACAGAATGAGATAAGGAAACGCCAGAGTTTCCGAGACGGGCTGATGGACCTCCCCAAAGACACCCCCGCCGGCAGCGAAGCCATGCCCGCTTTTGCAGGGAATGGCGTAGCTGCGTCTGGCGAAAAGGCCTCAGCAACGCGCGAAAATGTCGCCGTAACCCCTGTCATTGAAGGATCGCAGCCCACACATGCTGGCCGTAGGGGTCGACACAAAATTATTGGCGACGCAGGTAGAATTTGGACCTCCTTGTTCGTCCTGGGAACGATGAAAGGGGCGGGCGGCCCAGACTCGACTCTCGGCGACCAAGGGCGCAGGAAAACCGGCGCTCACTCCTCCCCCGACGCGCAAGGACAGAGCACTATGATAAAGCGCAACCTTCCTCCCATTGCAGCGACGCTGGGCGTGGCAGCGCTATCGCTGGCCTTGCACTCGTGCGGACAGAAGCCGGCGCCGGCCTCGGAAACTCCGGCTACGGACAAGGCGGCGTCCAACCTGCAGGCGATGCGGGTGACCCGCGTCGCCGTGCGCAGCCTTTCGGAAGCCATCGAAGCCAAGGGCCGGCTGGTCGTGCGCGAGGAAGCGGCGGTCGGATCCGAGCTTCCCGGCTATCGCGTGGCGCAGGTCTATGTCGACGAAGGAGACTGGGTGAAGCAGGGCCAGGCGCTCGCCCGGCTCGACGATACCTTGCTGCAGGCGCAGATCGCGCAGGTCGAAGCGACGCTCGCGACCCAGAAGGCCACGGCCGACTTCCAGCAGAGCCAGCTCGAACGAGCTGAAATGTTGACGAACGAAGGCGCCTTCTCAAAGGAGCAGCTCGAGCAGCGCCGCATGCAGGCGGTCAGCGCCAAGGCAGCGCTCAACGCCTCGCAGGCCGCCGTGAACGAGATGAAGGTGCGCCAGTCGCGGATGACGCTGCGCGCGCCGGTCGCCGGCGCGGTGCTGGAACGCAATATCCGTCCCGGCGAGATTTCCGGCTCGGCGATGGGTCCCTATTTCCGCATTTCGCGCGACGGGCTCATCGAGCTCGACGCCGAACTGCCGGATACGAAGCTCGCGCTCATCAAGGAAGGCGATCCCGTCCGGGTGACGCTGCTCACTGGCGAGTCCCTTGAGGGCAAGGTGCGCTTCATATCGCCGCGTGTCGACGTCAACACGGCGCTCGGCCGCGCGCGCATCGAGTTGCCGTTCAGCAAGGCGCTCCGTCCGGGCAGCTTCGCGGAGGCCCACTTCGAGGGCAACTCGTCAGGCGTGCTGACCGTGCCGGCGAGCGCGGTCCGCTACGAAGCCGGCGGCCAGTCGGTCATGCTGGTCGGCCAGGACAACAAGGTGAAGCAGGTCCCGGTAAAGCTGGGCGAACGCACGGGCGACTACGTCGCGCTGGTCGAAGGACCGCCGGCGGGCTCGCGCGTGCTGACTGTGGGCGCAGCCTTCGTGCTCGACGGGGATGTGATCAATCCGGTGGAGGAGGGGGTCGCTTCGACCGCCGCCGCGCCGGGAGGCAAGTAACATGAACCTGCCGATATCGAGCTGGGCGATCCGCAACCCTATCCCGGTTGTGGTCGCCTTCACCCTGATGCTGGTGGCAGGCGCGTACTCGTACTCGCAGCTGCCGGTGAAGCAGTTCCCGAACATCTCCTTCCCGATGGTCTCTGCGACCGTCATCCAGGAAGGCGCGGCGCCGACCGAACTCGAGAACCAGGTGACGCGCCTGGTCGAGAACTCGATTGCCGGCCTGCCGAACATCGAAGTGATGCAGTCCAGCGTTTCGCTGGGCGTGTCGACGACGATGATCCAGTTCGAGATCGGGGTCGACCTTCAGAAGGCGAAGGACGATGTCGAAGCGAGGGTCAACCAGATAAGGGCGGACCTGCCGCCGGACATCCAGCCGCCGCGCGTCAACGCGCTCGACTTTACCGGCGGCACGCTGATGACGTTTGCAGTTTCCAACCCGAGTCTGTCTCCGACCGACCTTTCATGGTTCATCGACGATACCATTGCGCGAGAGCTGCAGGCCGTGCGTGGCGTCGGCCAGGTGTCGCGTGTGGGCGGCGTCAACCGCGAGGTGACCGTCACGCTGGATCCGGTGCGCATGGCGTCGCTTGGCGTCATCGCTGCGGACGTCAACAATGCGCTTCAGCGCCAGTTCCGCAACTACAGCGGCGGCCGTGCCGAAGTTGGCGGCGCGGAAACCACGACGCGGGTGCTTGGCGAGACCCTGACAGTCGAAGATCTGCGCGGCCTCACCATCCCGCTACGAACAGGCGCGTATGTGAAGCTTTCTGACGTCGCCGAAGTTGGTGACGGCTCGGGCGAGATCCGCTCGTTCGCACGCCTCAATGGCCGGCCGGTCGCCGGCTTCAACATCGTGAAAGTCGACTCGGCTTCGGAAGTCGAGGTCGAGCGCGGCGTGCTGGCGGCGATCGCCAAGCTCGAAGCGCAGCATGAAGGTCTCGAGATCACCAAGATCTTTTCGATGACCGACGACACCAAGGCAAACTTCCACGCCACCGAGGCCGTGCTGATCGAGGGGATGCTGCTTGCGGCGCTGGTGGTGTTCCTGTTCCTGCGCGACTGGCGGGCGACGGTCATCGCCGCGCTGGCGATGCCGTTGTCGCTGATCCCGACTTTCTTTGTCATTTCGCTGTTCGGCTTCT
This sequence comes from Hyphomonadaceae bacterium, assembly GCA_036554545.1. Classification (GTDB taxonomy): domain Bacteria; phylum Pseudomonadota; class Alphaproteobacteria; order Caulobacterales; family Hyphomonadaceae; genus UBA7672. The sequence continues at coordinate 1,901 of DATBNA010000303.1, read as the reverse complement.
CGCTGAACGTCGTGACGCTGCTGGCGCTTACGCTCGTTATCGGCATCCTTGTCGACGACGCCATCGTCGAGATCGAGAACATACAGAAGCGAACGCTGGCGGGTTACACGCCATTCCGGGCGGCCATGGAGGGCGCCGACGCGATCGGTCTCGCCGTGCTCGCGACCACGGCCTCGATCGTGGTCGTGTTTCTGCCGACTTCCTTCATGGGCGGCATGCCCGGCCAGTTCTTCATCGAATTCGGCATTACGGTCGCAGTCGCAGTGGTGTTCTCGCTGGCGGTGGCGCGTTTCGTCTCGCCGCTGATGGCGGCCTATTTCCTCAAGGCGACATCGCATCATCGCGATGTGCGCAAGCTTCCGGCTTTCTACGAGAAATCGCTGGCCTGGGCGCTGCACCATCGCTGGATGGCTTCCGGCATCGGCGGCCTGTCATTCCTGGCGACAGTCTTCTTCGTGGCGGTCCTGCCCAAGGGTTTCATCCCGACGGAGGATCCCGGCTATATCATGTTCCAGATCGACGCGCCGCCGGGCTCAACCCGCGCGCAGATGGAGCGTGCGGCCGACGATCTCAACGCGCTGCTGATTCGTCAGCCTGACGTCGAAGATGTCTTCATCTCGATCGGCGGCGGCGGCGGCGGAGCAGCCGCGGCCATGGGCGGCGGCGGAGGCGGCGCTGGCCTCAACTCCGGCTCGGCGACCGTCGTGATGGTCGATCATCACAAGATGAAGACGGAAGAGCTGAAGCAGCATATTCGCCCGCAGCTCAAGCAGATCGCCGACATGCGTGTGACCGCGCTGATGACCGGCGGCGGACCGGGCGGCTCGGACGTCAACATCCTGCTGACCAGCGACAACGCTGTCGAACTGGAACGGACACAGCGCGCGCTCCTCAACGAGATGAAGGATCTGCCGCAGATCCAGAATCCGCGCCTGTCGCCGGAACCTCCAGGACCCGAGCTGATCATTCGCCCACGCACGGAGGAAGCCTCGCGCCTTAGCGTGTCGACGGATGCAATTGCACAGGTCGCGCGCATCGCCACCACGGGCGACATCGAGGCCAACACGCCCAAGTTCTCGGAAGGCGAACGCCGTTTGCCGATCCGCGTGCGTCTGCCTGACTATGTGCGCAACGATCTCGCCGAGCTGTCGCAGCTCCGCGTGCCTACCACGCAGGGCGGCACGACAACGCTGGGCGCCGTGGCCGATCTCTCCTACGAGGCAGGCCCCGGCAACCTTCAGCGCCTTGGCCGCAAGCGTGAGGCTGCCGTTCAGGCCGACTTTGCGCCCGGCATCACGTCGGGCGATGCGACCGCGGCGATCGATTCGACTGAAACCATGAAGGCGATATTCGCGGCTGAAGCTGCCGGCACCGCCGTCGTGGAGCGCGCGCGCGTCGGCAACGAGCAAGCCGAGGCGGAAATGTTCGGCGGCATCGTTATCGCGCTGCTCGCTGGCGTGGCCCTTATCTACTCGGTCATGGTGCTTCTGTTCAAATCGGTCTTCAAGCCGATGGTCATCCTCTCCTCGCTGCCGCTTTCGTTCTCAGGCGCGTTCCTGGCGCTGTTGATCACCGGCAAGGAAATCTCGATGCCGGTGATGATCGGCTGCGTGCTGCTGCTCGGCATCGCGGCCAAGAACGCCATCCTGCTGGTCGAGTTCGCGATCGAGGCGCAGCGGCGCGGCAAGAACACCTACGACGCGCTGTTCGAGGCCTGCCGCGAGCGGGCGCGGCCGATCGTGATGACCACGGTCGCCATGTCCGCCGGCATGCTGCCGACGGCGCTGGCCCTCGGCGCAGGCGCAGGCTTCCGCGTACCCATGGCCGTTGCGGTGATCGGCGGGTTGATGTCCTCAACCATCCTGTCGCTGGTGCTGGTCCCGGTGGTCTATTCCTTCGTC
>DATBNA010000283.1:0-3700 GCA_036554545.1 Hyphomonadaceae bacterium | reverse complement strand
CCTTGGCCTCGCCGTCGCCAACTCGCTGGCGGGCGTGATCAATGGCGCGCGCCAGGTGGAGTGCGCCGTCAACGGCATGGGCGAGCGGGCAGGCACCGCCGCCCTTGAGGAAGTCGTGATGGCGCTCAAGGTGCGCGGCGACTCGCTGCCATTCTATACCGAGGTGGTGACGCAGAAGCTCTCGCGCGCCTCGAAGATGGTGTCGTCCATCACCGGCTTCCCGGTGCAGTACAACAAGGCCATCGTCGGCAAGAACGCCTTCGCGCATGAAAGCGGCATCCACCAGGATGGCATGCTAAAGAACCGCGAGACCTACGAGATCATGAAGCCCGAGGATGTCGGCGTGCCGTCGACCTCGCTGATCATGGGCAAGCTCTCCGGCCGCAACGCCTTCCGCGACAAGCTGGAATCGCTCGGCTATGTGCTGGAGCAGGAAGCGCTCAACGACGCGTTCAAGCGCTTCAAGGATCTCGCCGACAAGAAGAAGCATGTGTTCGACGAGGACATCATCGCGCTGGTCGACGACCAGCTCGCCGGCCAGCAGGAGCGCATCTCGCTGAAGCGCCTCAAGGTCGTAGCAGGAACGGACGGCCCGCAGACCGCCGAGATCGAACTCACCATCGAGGGCGAATCTCGCTCGACGACGGCGACAGGCAACGGACCGGTCGACGCCGTATTCAACGGCATCCGCCAGCTCTGCCCGCACACGGCCGTGCTGGAACTGTATCAGGTGAGCGCCGTCACCGAAGGCACGGATGCGCAGGCGACCGTCTCGGTGCGTCTCGCCGACCAGGGCTTCGTGGCCACCGGCAAGGCGTCCGATCCGGATACGCTCGTGGCTTCGGCCCGCGCCTATGTGCACGCGCTCAACAAGCTCGAGGTGCGGCGAGCCAAGGCGATGGCGGCATAGCAGGCGGCCAAGCGAGATAGCACTCAGTCCGCATCGGCGCCGAGACGGCTCAATGCCTCGCGCGGGCCCGGGCGGTCCGGGTCGATGCGCGCCGCTGCGCGGTAATCGGAGATGGCGCCGGCCCTGTCGCTGGCCGCTTCCAGCAACGGCGCTCGTTGCAGGAGAAGGCGAACCCTGTCGGCGTCGCGCGTCGTCAGCCGGATCGCCGCGGTCAGGTCGTCGATCGCCCCCTCTGTGTCATTCGCGGCCGCCAGCGCCATGGACCGCCGCTCAAGAAGCGCGGGTGCGTCGGCCGGTGCGGACGCGATCGCAGAGGTGAAACTCGCCGCGGCGTCCTCAAATCGCGACAGGCGGAAAAGGATGTCGCCGCGCGCCATGTGATGGCGTGGATCCATGCCGGCGGCGCGATCGAGATCGGCAAGCGCGTCAGCGAGCAGCTCTGCAGGGTTCACGATGTGCTCGCCGCGATACGTAATGGCGAACTCGTAGGCCTCCGCCCGCGCGGCGAGAAGCAGAGCCAGTGTTTCTGGATCGCGCGCCTCGTTCGCTTCGATCAGCGCGGTGCAGGCCGGTACATTCACGTCGAGGGGAGCGAAGGACAGTGTAGTGCAGCGTTCCAGCGGCGCGTTCTGGGCGAAGGCGCAGGCCGGCGACGCGGCCAGAAACATGCTGACAATCGCGACCCTCACGAACGGTCTCCCGGATCCCAAGTGCAGCGTCGCCTCCGCGTGAGGCGAAAGCATGGCGCGATCGCGGTTTGCGCATCCTCTGCGCCGTGTTGCCGGCGCAGGAGTTGACCAGCCGGAGAGGTCGCATACGTCTCATGAGAGGAGGCCCCCATGCCTGCCCAGCTCAACCACACGATCGTTCACGCGAAGGACAAGGTCGCGTCGGCGCACTTCCTTGCCGACATTCTTGGCCTGCCGGCGCCGCGGCCATTCGGACCGTTCATGGTGGTCGATACGGCCAATGGCGTGAGCCTCGACTTCATTTCGGCGGAGGATCACGAGCTCATTGTCGAGCACTATGCATTCCTCGTCAGCGAGGCGGAGTTCGACGAGATCTTCGGCCGCATCAGGGAGCGCGGGCTGGACTATTTTGCCGATCCGGCGCGCACGGCGAAGGGCCGGGTCAACCGGCACGATGGTGGGCGCGGGGTCTACTGGGAGGATCCCAACGGCCACGTGCTTGAGATCATCACACGGCCCTACGGCAGTCCTTGAGCTTCTGGCGGCCGATTGACATTCCGGCCCCTCTGCACCAGATAGCCCGCACCAACGGAGGCCACGGACATGAAGCTCCCGAAACACGCCTGATTTCGCGTCGTTTCCACTGAAGCTTCGGTGTCTCCATGTCTGCCCTAATCACACTCGACCAGGTCGGGGCTGCAACGCCCGATGGCCGCGTACTTTTTGACAATCTCGCCCTCGCCGTCGGCGCGGAACGCACGGGGCTTGTCGGCCGCAACGGTTCGGGCAAGTCCACCCTGCTGCGCCTCATCGCCGGCGACGCCGAGCCGTCGTCAGGTTCGATCAACCGGAGAGCGCGCCTTGGCGTGCTCGAACAGCGCTGGCCGGACGAGACCATCACGCTTGCCGAAGCGCTCGACGTTGCGGCGGGCCTTGCCGTCCTGGAGCGCCTCGAGCGCGGCGAGGGAAGTGATAACGACATGGCGGCCGCCGACTGGACGCTGGAGCAGCGTATCGCAGAGGCGCTCGCGGGGGTCGGCCTGCCAGGCTTCGCCCTCGACCGGCAGCTTGCCACTCTGAGCGGCGGCGAGCGAACGCGCATCGCCATCGCGCGGCTATTGTTGCAGCAACCGGACCTGCTCCTGCTCGACGAACCCACAAACAATCTTGACGCCGCTGGCCGCGAAGCCATCGCCAGTCTGTTGGCGAACTGGCGCGGCGGAGCGATCATCGCCAGCCATGACCGGGCGCTGCTGGAGCATGTCGATCGCATCGTCGAACTGTCGCCGGTGGGCGTCACGATCTTTGGCGGCGGCTGGTCGGCTTTCGTTGAGGCGCGCGAGGCTCGCCGGATTGCGGCCGAAGCCGGGCTCGAGAAAGCCGAGACGGACCTGCGCAAGACTTCTGCCGCCATCCAGCAGCAGAAGGAACGCAAGGACCGCAAGGACAGCCGCGGCCGCGCCGCGCGGGCGAAAGGCGATGCGCCGAAGATGCTGCTCGACGCCCGGAAAGGCCGCGCTGAGGCGACGCAGGGCCAGAATAGCCGCATCGCCGAACGCCAGCTCGCCGACGCGATCGAAGCCCTCGACGAAGCGCGGAAGAAACTCGAGATCCTGACGCCGCTCAGCGTGACGGCGCCCAGCGTCGGCCTGCCGTCGCAGAAACTGGTGCTGCAGTTCGAGAATGTGGTGATGGAGCGGGGCGGCCGCCGGCTGTTCGGTCCGCTGTCCTTCAAGGTGACCGGACCGGAGCGCATCCATTTCACCGGACGCAACGGCTCGGGCAAGACTACCGTGCTCACCCTTGTCACCGGCGAGGCGGCGCCGTCGTCAGGATCCATCCGCCGGCTCGATGGCCGCATCGCCATGCTCGACCAGCATGCGGACGCGCTCGATCCCGCGCTGTCGCTGCTCGCCAACATGCAGGCGGCGAATCCAGAGCTGGACGACAACGCCGCCTATGCGGCGCTGGCGCGCTTCGCTTTCCGCAACAAGGCGGCGCTGCAGAGCGTCGGCACGCTTTCTGGCGGCGAAAGGCTGCGCGCAGCGCTCGCCTGTCTCCTTTCTGCGAGAGAGCCGCCGCAGCTTCTGCTGCTCGATGA
>DATBNA010000209.1:0-3582 GCA_036554545.1 Hyphomonadaceae bacterium | reverse complement strand
AAATCCCGCGGCAGGCCAAGCGAGACCTGTTCGAGATTGGGCAGGGTGACAATGAAGAGCTTCGGGGGCAACTCGAAGGGCAACATGACAGTCATGATGCTGGGCATCATGGCCGTGGTTGCATTCGTAGCCGGCGGCGTCGTCGACTACATGTCGCTTTCCAACCAGAAGCGAGATCTCCAGGGCGTTGCCGATCGCGCGGCGATCGCAGCCGCGCAGGAACTCGTTGTCTTCAAGGGGACGGACGACCGCGTCCAGTCTGTCGCCGCAAGCTTCGTCAGCGCCAGCTATACCGGATCGCACGAGACGAACGCGCAGATCATCGACGATGGAAGGGCCGTGAGAGTCACGATCACGGCCGATGCGCATACCTATTTCCCGGGCCCTATCGGCAGCGTGGAATCGGTCGACGCCAGCGCCGTCGCGGAGATGGCCGGTGGTGGATATGTCTGTATGGTCGGACTCGATTCCAGCGCACCTTCAACTCTCGACATGAGCGACAAGGCGCGGGTGACCGCCGAGAAATGCGCCATCTACTCCAATTCGAAGAACAGCGCGTCCCTCAAGCTGCACAGCCTCGCGCGCGTGAAGGCTGAACTTGTCTGTGTCGCCGGCGGCATCTCCGGTCCGGAATCGGCGGTTACCCCCAACAAGCCGATCACTGACTGCCCGGTCCTGCAGGATCCCCTGCGTGACCGGCCGGAGCCCAAGGTCGGGCTGATCCAGTGCGACAACGTCCTCGGAAAAGAGGGTGTGCTCGGCAAGAACGGTGTTCTCGGCAAGGGCCTCGCCGGCAAGGACGGTCTGCTGGGCAAGGACGGCGCCGTCCTCGGCAAGGACGGACTCCTGAGCGGCGGCGACCTGGTAGGCGCGCTGGCGCCGGGGCTGCTGGTGACGGGCAAGGATGAACTTGAGCCCGGCGTCTATTGTGGCGGCATCAACGTCATCGGCGGCGACGTGAAGCTGAAGCCGGGCACCTACATCCTCAACAATGGCGGACTGGTTGTCGCCAATGGCGGCAAGCTCCAGGGCGAGAATGTCGGCTTCTACCTGACCGGCGTGGCTGGCCTTTCCACCATTCAGTTCGCGCCATCCAGCACGGTCTCGCTGACTGCGCCCAAGACTGGCGACATGTCTGGCATGCTGTTCTTTGAAGACCGCGATGTGCTTTTCAAGTTCCCGCACATCATTGCCAGCAATAACGCGCGCAACCTGGTTGGCACCATCTATCTTCCGGGGAACACGCTGGAGATCAACTCGACAGACCCCATCGCCGACCAATCCGACTACACGGTGATTATCGCCAAGAAGTTCGAAATGAAGGACGGGCCGGAGCTGGTGCTGAACACAGACTACGAGAACTCGCCGATTCCAGTGCCGGAAGGAGTGGGCAACAAGGCAAGGCCCACGGTCCGTCTGGCCGAGTGATCGTGAAGGAATGCGTTAGCGATATCCTCAGGGTCCGATGGCATAGGGTCAGTACGCATCCGAAGTAAAAAAATGAGCTACCAGCACGCCCTTCTCGTCGACGACGACGCAGTCTTCCTCGCCTTTGCCGAGGACATGCTGCTCGCTGCCGGCTGCGCGACCGTGGAGACGGTCGAGACTGCGCCGTCGGCGATTGTCAGGCTGGATGCCGGATTCCGTCCCGATCTCATCGTCTGCGATCTCAACATGCCGACACACGATGGCGTTGGCCTGATCCGCGCACTGGCGGAACGCCGATATGCCGGCAAGGTCCTGATCGTTTCCGGGGAAGCCAACTCGGTCATCGACGCCGTGAGCAAGCTGGCTCGCATGCAGGGCCTTCGCGTGATTGGCGCGATCAGGAAGCCAATGACGCCGCTTGCGCTCATGGCGGCGCTTGCGGGTGGAGAGCGCGGGCAGGGAAAGGACTCAATGGAGCCGTTCGCGGCGACGCCGGGTCTCCTCGACGCAGCGATCGAGCGAGGCGGGCTGCATCCCTTCTTCCAGCCCAAAGTTTCGATGTTGGACGGGCGCGTGACCGGGGCCGAGGCGCTGGCGCGCATTGCCACGTCGGCGTCTGACTTTGACAGTCCGATTTCCTATGTGCAGCTCGCGGAGCGCAACAACCGCATCGACGATCTGACGATTGCGATGGCGCGGGCAGTCTCGAAACACGGCCGCGGTTTTCGCATCGGCGGAAGGCCGCTGCCGCTTTCCATCAACATTTCCCCGATATCGCTCAGGCGGCTCGACTTCCCGGACATTCTCAGGGACGCCATTGAATCGGCCGGCCTGCCCGTGAGCCTGGTCACGCTCGAGATCACCGAGACTCGCCTGCTCGAATACGAAGCCGATGCGCTGGAGGTGCTCTCCCGGATGCGCCTCAAGGGCTTTGGACTTTCGGTAGACGATTTCGGCACAGGCTATTCGAACATCGACCGGCTGAGGATGTTTCCCTTCACCGAACTCAAGATCGATCAGTCGTTCACACGCAATGCGCTGACCGATACATTTGCGCGCGCCGCCGTCGAGACCAGCGTCCGGCTTGCAAAGGAGCTCGGCCTCAAGGTCGTGGCCGAGGGCGTTGAGACGCGCGAGATGTGGGACATGCTGGCCGATCTCGGCGTCGACGAGGCGCAGGGCTTCCTGGTAGCGCAACCGATGCCGGCCGCCGAATTCGCAAAGTTCCTGTCGCTAGAGGCGCCGTGGATGGAACAGAAGCTTCGGCGCGCCTAGCGCGCGGGGGCTTTGCCGCGACGCGCGGCAGGGCGGGGACTTTCCGGCAGCCTGGGCCTTTGGGCGACATGTTCGCCGAGCTGCCGGGCTATGATGTCTTCGCGCGCCGTCTTCAGCGTCAGCAGCACGTTCTCCACCATCTGGCTCCGCGGGTAGGTGAACGTGTTCACAGCAAGCGAGCGCATCGTCATGGCGGTCGTGGCCGTCAGGCCCTGGACCTCGGCATTGGATTCAAGCCCGGCTTCGCGCGCGAGGCGCATGTGCAGCCGGCCATAGTCGTCGGACAACCGTGTCATGATCGGTGTGACGGCGACTCGGATCTGGGGGTCGCTGCGCGAGCCATGCCGCACCTCGTTGCAGGCAATGCCCTCCGGCATCTGGGCCGTGGCCCAGGCAAGGTCGATCAACGCACGATAGCGCGGCAGACCCGGATCGAGCTTCGAGAGAACCTCCATCCGGTAGTTGCTCAGTTTCTGATACGCGTACTCGATCGTGGCTACGATCAGATCCTGCTGGGTGGGGAAGTGATGCATCATCGCGCCGCGGCTGACGCCAGCTTCCTCGGCCACGCGGATGTTCGTGACGGCGCCGTAGCCGCCGGATGTCAGGCACCGCACAGTCGCTTCGAAAATCTGGCGGCGCGTTGCGGCTGAGCGGTCAACGTTGCTCCTCCGCTCGCGTTCCTTGACCGGAATTGCCGGCTCAGATCGCCTGGCGGCGGACCGTCGGCTCGAATCTGCCATTCCTTCCTCTTGGAGTACGCTTGGGTCTGCTCCACCTGCCATAAAAGCAGCGGCGCGGGCTGCGATCCAGAAGCAACAACCATCTTTTCCAAAAAACAAGCCGGTCAGCCGGGTTGTCAGACGCCATTTCTGAGGC
>DATBNA010000199.1:0-4463 GCA_036554545.1 Hyphomonadaceae bacterium | reverse complement strand
ACCTCAAAGGCGGCCTGCGTGGCGCTGACGAAGAACCTCGCACATGCGCTGGCGAAGGAAGGAATACGCGTCAATGGCGTGGCGCCGGGACTCGTGGACACCAAGCTGACAAAGGTGACCACGGAGAATCCCGAGCGGCTGAAGGCGTCGCTTGAGAAGATTCCGCTGCACCGGCTGGGCCAGCCTGCGGATATCGCCGGCGCCGTGCTGTTCCTTGCCTCACCGCACGCATCCTATGTGATCGGGCATACGATCCCGGTCGACGGCGGCCTCATTCTGTGATTCACGCAGGTCTTCGCTGAAGGGATGGCCAGCCATGATCGATGCTGATTTCGCGCAATCATTCGCCCGCGAATGGGTGAAGGCGTGGAACGATCACGATCTCGAAGCGATCCTCTCGCACTATGCAGATGGTGTCGTCGTGCATTCGCCAAGGATCAGGCTGCTGCTGGGGCGCGGCGTCGACACTGTATCCGGCAAGGCGTCGCTGCGCGAGTACTGGGGCTGGGCGCTCGATCATGCGCGCGACCTGTTCTTCGAGACCGACCAGGTGTTTGTCGGGTCCGACGCGCTGACAATCGTCTACACCAATCACCGTCAGCAGACAGTGGCCGAAACGTTTATCTTCAATGACGACGGCAAGGTCATACGCAGCATCGTCGCCTATGTATGACAAGGGCGGCTGTTGTGATGTAGTGAAACGCTAGCGCGTGATGCGCTCCATGCGTTCGAGATTCCAGTCGGCCTCGATGAAGGGTGCGCGGGTTTCGGGGCGCACAGGATAGCCGCCGACATCCTGTTCGGAGTTGATGATCTTTCCCGTGCCGTTGCGGACATCGGCGACAATGCGCGCGTCGATGGGATCGCGGTCCCAAGGGCGCGCGCCGCACAGGGCCAGTGTATCGGCGAGCTCGGGCACGGGATCGGCAAGAACCGGTTTGGGCCCCTCGATCAGTTTCGCCCTCTTCGAACCAAACGTGCCATACTCGGCAAGCGCGCCGCCTTTGGCGCCGACAAGCGCATTGTTCGCCATGGCGAGGCGCAGGTCGCCTTCACCACCCAACATGAAGACTGCAGCCTTAGGATCGGTCGAGGGGCCGGCAATGAAACGGTTGGCGGTAATTTCAACATCGCCGGTCTGGAAGGGATGGTCGCCCCATTCGCCGGCATGCAGGTTGTAATGGGCGAAGCGCCGGCCGGCGTTGTAGACGACGCAGCGCTTCATCACGCCCTGCGCGCCGCCCTTGAACAGGATGTTGCGTTCCATGTTGTGGGCGTAGAGCGAGTCCGAGACGACGACATTGCGAACATTATCGTGGATCAGCGTCCCTTTCGAGTGCTCGCCCTTCGAGTGCGTCGAATTGGAGAGGCCTTCGGCGACGATGTTGTTGAGGAAGAAGATGTCGTGCGAAGTGAAGGCGCGCCATTCTTCCAGCGTCGCCGCCTTGTCATCCTTGCCGAAACGCTTGCCGGAGGCCGAGAGGCCCTCGTCAGTGGCCCAGGTGATCGAGCAGTTGCGCACAAGGATGTTGGACGCACCGTAAGCGTAGATGCCGTCGCACTCCCAGCCGGATTTCTTGGCAGCGCCGGCTTCGCCGGGACGCACCGCGATATGGGATAGGGCGACATTGCGCGTGTTCTGGCTGATCTCTATGCCGCCGCGGATCAGGGTGATGCCCGGCGAAGGCGCGGTCTGGCCGGCAACGGTAAGATCGCCGCTGGAGATGCGGAGCGCGGTGCGGCCGAGATCGATGACGCCGCCGACTTCGAAGACGACGATGCGGGACCCTTCCGCCTTGATTGCTTCGGTGATCGAGCCGGGACCATCGGGCTTGAGGGTCCTGACGCGGATGATGCGGCCGCCTCGGCCTCCGGCGGGAAGATTCTGGCCAAGCGTCTGGGCGAACGCGCGCGGCGACAGCAGGGCGGCGCCGGAAGCGGCGAGGAGCGCGCGGCGATGAAGCTTCATGTTCCCCTCGCTTTGGCCGAGGCGTCGAGGACGGACGGGTCCATCGGCGTCATGTCATCGAGGTTCCATTTCGACGGGTCGAAGGCGCGGCGCGTCTCTGGCTGCACAGGATAACCGCCGACTTCGTCCTCGTGGTTAATGATCTCGCCGCGGCTTTCGGCGACGTCGGCGATGAGGCGGACATCGTGGGCGTCGCGGTCCCAGGGGCGCGCGCCTGCGGTGGTTAGGACATGCGGTTCGACGTCGATGGCTGGCATGGCGGCGAGGCCTGCCGGCCAGTCGAGCGGGGCGGAATGGCGGATGATACGGGCGCGGCCGGCCTCATATGCGCCAAGCTCGGCGATGGGGTCGCCCCATTTGTCGATCATGATGTTGTCGCGGCCGTGATAGTCGAGGTCGCCGATGCCGCCAATCATCAGGAAGCGCAGGCCTTCGGCGGTATCGAACCCGCCTCGCAGGACATTGCCGACAGCGGTGAGCTGGCCGTTGACCGGCGTGTAGCCGGCCCATTCGTTGGCCATGAGGTTGTAGTGCAGCGCCTTCCAGCCGGGGTTGTAGATGAGGTTATTGACCACCGCGCCGTGCACGCCGCCCTTGAACAAGGGGTTCCGCTCCATGTTGTGGGCGTAGACGTTGCCCACGATCAGGATGTTGGTGGCGTTGTCGTGAATGAGCGAGCCCTTGGAGTGTTCGCCCTTGGCATGAGTGGCGACAGCCAGACTCTCGGCGATGATGTTGTTGGAGAAGGTGATGTCGTGTGAGGCGCCTTTGCGCCAGTCCTCGACAGTTGGCCCGGTGAAGCGGTTGCCGGAGGCGGAGAGATTTTCATCCGTGCCCCAGGTGAGGGAGCAGTGATCGACGATGATGTTGTACGCGCCGCCCTGCGTTGAAATGGAATCGAAATCGGGACCCTTGCGATAGCTTCCGCCTGCCATGCCGGGCCGGACACGGATGTGCTGGACGACGACGTCATGTGTCGCGAGATCCATGCCGCCGCGGATGAGCGTGATGCCAGGTGAGGGAGCTGTCTGACCGGCGATGGTGACGAAGGGTTCGCGGACAGTGAGCGTCTTCGCGCCAAGGTCGATGACCCCGCCGACTTCGAAGACGATGATGCGCGGGCCTTTGGTTTCGACAGCCGCGCGGAAGGAGCCGGAACCTTCAGCGTTGAGATTCGTGACACGGACCATGGCGCCGCCGCGTCCGCCGGCCGTCTTGGCCGCCCAGCCGAGCGCGCCTGGAAAGGCGACGGGTCCGGCGGGCGCCAAAGCAGTCGCCTGCGTCGTCTGGCCGCCAGCGCCTGCGAGGTCGGAAAGCGCCGTGCAGGAGGCAAAAACCGTCGCGGAAACAGCGATCCAGCAGGCTCTCGCAAACATTGGGTTTCCTCCCATCCGCTTTTGCGCAGACGATTGTTTACACTAGAATTGACACCGGTTTCCTTCGCGCGCAACCTAGCCGTGAAAATGACAGTTTCAGGGAGCGGACGGCAAGCCATTGCCGGTTCGTGTCAGCCTTCATGACCCAGCCTGCATCCCGCGCCGAAGTTCGCGCGCCGGAGATAGCCGCGAGGCTGGTCTCGGCGCGGCTGGACGCAAGAGCGCTGGAGGCTTTTCCCGGCGTGCAGCCGGCCACGCTGGAGTCCGGATACCTGATCCAGGAGGTAGCCATCCACCTCTGGCCGGACGAGATCGCAGGGTGGAAGATTGGCCTGGTTCCGCCAGCGTTGCGGGAGCGGCTAGGCTCGGATCGTGTCGCCGGGCCAATCTTCTCGCGCGACGTCCGGCCGGCAAACGGCGTCGTCGAGTTCCCGGTGTTCGAGGGAGGCTTTGCAGCGGTGGAAGCAGAGTTTGTCTTTCGCATCGGGCAAGATGCCGCGCCGGGCAAAACGGCGTGGACCGACGACGAGGCGGCTGCATTGGTGGCGGCGCTGCATATCGGCGTCGAGACAGCGGGCAGCCCGATGGCTTCCATCAATGACCTGGGACCGACGGTTGTCGCATCCGACTTTGGCAACAATGCCGGGCTGATTGTCGGCGCCGAAGTAAAGGATTGGCGCGCACGGATGAAGGACCTGCGCGCGAAGACCGAGATCGAAGGCAAGACGGTCGGCGAGGGTGGGGCGATGGGATTGCCGGGCGGGCCGATGGCGGGGCTCACCTTCCTGCTGACGCATCTTGCCCAACGCAACCGGCCGCTGAAGGCGGGACAGTATGTGTCCTCCGGCGCCGTGACCGGCGTGCATGACATTGTTATCGGTCAGTCTGCTAGGCTGAGCTTTGGCGGCGATGGCGTTATCGACTGCCGGGCCGTGAAGGCCAGGCCGGCGGGCGCCAGATGATATCGCGCCGTCGCGCCATTGCAGGATTCGGAGCGCTTGCGGGAGCGTCAGCCTGCTCGCAGGGCGATGCGGGGCTGCTGACCGAGGCGGACGTCCATCGCGCCGGCTATCCGACGGTCGAGGCCGTCAAGTGGATGGGCGAGGAGATCGCCAAGG
>DATBNA010000176.1:0-2694 GCA_036554545.1 Hyphomonadaceae bacterium | reverse complement strand
CCGTGCTCCCGCTCTCGCCGCCGCATTCGGACGACAGGATCCGCACCGTCGAATCCTTCATCCAGGAACGTTTCCGAGACAGCCACAGCAACGAAGCGCTCTCCGAGCTCGCCTGCATGAGCGAGCGCACTTTCCTCCGCCGCTTCAAGGCCGCCACCGGCCGCGTGCCCGCCGCCTACCAGCAGGCCGTCCGCGTCGAAGCCGCCAAGGTGATGCTCGAGCGTGACTCATCGCCAATCCAGATCGTCTCCGAAGCCGTCGGCTACCAGGACGCGTCCTTCTTCCGCACGCTGTTCAAGCGCGAGACCGGCATGACCCCCGCCGAATATCGCGCCCGCTTCGCCGCCATCTCCGTCCGCGAGCCGCAGAGCATCGATCTCACTTCGGTGAATTGATCAAAGTTCTTTTTCGGAACTAGGCGACCGGCGCAGCCTTGCGGACCGGCATATGCTTCTTGCCCCAGTCCTTCAGCCCGACCAGCGCCGGGGCGAAATCGCGCCCCTTGTCGGTCAGCCGGTAGTCGTACCGCACTGGTCTCGACTGGTATGGGTTCTTTTCCAGAACTCCGTGCGCCACGAGCCGCTTCAGCCGGTCCGACAGCAGGTGCCTTGTGATCCCGAGACTGGCTTGGAACTGCTCGAACCTTGATTTTCCAAGGAAACAGTCGCGGATGATCAGTAGCGTCCAGCGGTCTCCGATCACCGACATGGCGCGCGCCACCGGGCACCAGTCGGCAGCCAGGTCGTCCCAGCGATTCGCCAGAGTCGGTTTCACCTGTGTCCGTTCCATTTGCGCACCCTGCCCGCATTGCGCCTGTTTGGAAAGAGTGTAGGTTCTTTTTCTGAACGGAGGGTTGCCGATGGCGGTTCACGGCACGGAAAAGCGCTCAGTCCTGGTCGTCGGCGCCGGCGACGCCACCGGCGGGGCCATCGCCCGCCGCTTCGCCCGCGAAGGCTATGTCACGGTCTGCACCCGCCGCGAGGCCGCCAGCCTCGAACCGCTCATCGAAAAGATCCGCGCCGACGGCGGCGAAGCGCACGGCTTCGGGTCTGACGCCCGCGTCGAGGAGGACGTGGTCAACCTCTTCAACACCATCGAGGAAAAGCTGGCGCCCCTCGAAGTCGTCGTCTTCAACATCGGCGCGAACGTGAACTTCCCGATCCGCGAGACCACGTCGCGTGTGTACCGCAAGGTCTGGGAGATGGCCGCCTTCGCCGGCTTCCTCGCCGGTCGCGAAGCCGCAAAAGTGATGGTCCCCCGCGGCCACGGCACCATCATCTTCACCGGCGCCACCGCCTCGATCCGCGGACGCGAAGGCTTCTCTGCCTTCTCCGGGGCCAAGTTCGCCCTGCGCGCCCTTGCGCAGTCGATGGCGCGCGAGCTCGGGCCCCAGGGCATCCACGTCGCGCACACGATCATCGACGGCGCCATCGACACGGAATGGATCGCCAAGAATTTCCCGCAGCGCCACGCGCTGAAAGCGCAGGACGGCATCCTCAATCCCGAACACATCGCCGACGCCTACTGGATGCTCCACAGACAGCCGCGCGATGCCTGGACGCACGAGCTCGACCTGCGCCCATGGATGGAAAAGATGGCCTGAGGCTTCAAGACACCCAGACACGAAACAAAAAAGGGAGGCATGGACGGATGCCGAAAGAGTTCGAGTTCTTCTACGACTTCACCAGCCCGACGGCCTATCTTGCCTGGGCGCGCCTTCCCGCAATCCTCCAGCGCACCGGCGCCAAGGTCATCTACCGCCCGATGTTCCTCGGCGGCGTGATGCAGACGACAGGCAACCGCCCGCCCGGCACGGTCGCCGCCAAGGCCAAATGGATGGCCGCTGACCTGCAGCGCTGGGCGAAACGCTACAACACGCCCTACAAGCTCAATCCGCACTTCCCGATGATGACGCTGATGGTCCAGCGCGCTGCGTCCGAATGGGTGGCGCGCCCCGACTTCGAGACATACCTCGCCGCCATCTTCAACGCCGCCTGGCAGAAACAGCAGAACATCGCCGACAAGGAAACGCTTGCCGCCATCGTCACCGAGGCGGGCTTCTCGGCGGACGATTTCTTCGCCGCCGCCGAAAACCCGGCCAACAAGGAAAAGCTCAAGGCCACCACCGATGAAGCCGTCGCTCGCGGCGTGTTCGGCGCGCCGACCTTCTTCGTTGGCGACGAAATGCACTTCGGCCAGGACAGGCTGGATTTCGTTGAGGAAGCTTTGTCCCGCGCCTGACCAGCTGTTCTGCATTGCCTGGCGTGTGCTAGTCAGCATGCCGGGGAGAGCCGGATGTCCGGGGAAGATACGGAAGACAAGCCCATACGAAAGAAGGGCTGGACGCGCCGCATTGCGAGCGTGCTCATCGGGCTTGCCGTATCGCTTGTGGCCGGCGCCATCATCGAACGGGTAAGCGACGCTGAATGGCTGGCCGGCGCAAAGGAAGCGCAGGCGCAGTGGATGGATGCGGTCGCCAACACTTCTCCCATCGGCGTCGCGGCCATGTACTGGACCGAAGTGAGCGGCGCCTATTCGGGCGATGTTTCCGGCGGGTCCTGGACCGCAGCGGCCGGCGTCGACAACTGGCTTCTGGCGCCGCTGCTGGCCTTTGTCCTGACAATCTGGCGTTCGTTCGACGAGGGCGGCGTCACGATCCTCGTCCAGATCGGCATGGGCGCGCTGGCGGTCGGC
>DATBNA010000167.1:0-2271 GCA_036554545.1 Hyphomonadaceae bacterium | reverse complement strand
GGCGCGGAGGCCGGCGGTTACGGCGAGCCCGCCCACGAAGCGCCGGCGCATGGCGGTGCGAGCGGCGGCCGCGGCGGCCCGCCCTCCAGCGGCGATCTGGACGACGACATTCCCTTCTGAGTTCCGGCCACGACGGCCGATCCATCTCTTCCCAATCCCAAGGAGCACAACATGAAGGATGCATTGACTGCCCTGCGGCAGGGTAAATTGTCGCGTCGTGATCTGAACCGCGCCCTGGCGTCGGTCGGCCTGGGCCTTGCGGCGATGCCGCTGGCGGCGCGCAGCGGCCGCGCCGCGCCGAACATGACCGTCTTCACCTGGGGCGGGTACGACGTGCCCGAGGCGATCCCGCAATATGTCGCCAAGCATGGCGGCACGCCGGAGTTCGCCATCTTCGCGACCGAGGAAGAGGCGCTACAGAAGATGCTGGCCGGCTATGACGTCGACCTCATGCATCCCTGCAGCTACAACATCAAGCGCTGGAAGGAGGCCGGCGTCCTGCAGCCGATCGATGTCTCGCGCCTGCCCGAATACCCGAACGTCTGGGAGCGCTTCCGGACCATTCCGGAGACCACCTTCGACGGCCAGGTCTACTTCGTCCCCTGGGATGCCGGCCTGGCCTCGGTGATGTACCGCACCGACCTGGTCGATCCCGCCGACGTCGCCGACCCGTCCTGGGGCCTGCTCTTCAATGAAAAGTACGCCGGCAAGCTGTCGATGTACGACACCGACACCACCTTCATCGAGATCGCGGCCCGCGTGCGCGGCATGTACAAGGACTACCTGCATCTGAGCGACGAGCAGCTGGCCGAGATCAAGCCGATGCTCGCCAAGCAGCGCGAGCTGATGAAGTTCTACTGGAGCGACAACACGCAACTGGAGCAGGCGGTCAAGTCCGGCGAGATCGCTGCCGCCTACGCCTGGAGCGGTTCCTACGCGACGCTGAAGCGGGACGGCGTGCCGGTCGAATACATGGTGCCGAAGGAAGGGCTCCTCGGCTATTGCTGCGGGCTCGTGCGCCACGCCCGCGCGCCGGGAGACGAGGCCGCGGCCTATGACTTCCTCAATGCCCTGCTCGATCCGGAGTCCGGCAAATGGCTGATGGAGTCCGCCGGCTATTTCCACTCGAACCGGCGGACCTACAAGCTCGTCGACCCGCAGGTGTTGTCGGAGATGGGTGCGAGCGACCCGGAGGCGACCTTCGCCGCTCTCGCTATCGACCCCGAGCCGGAAGACCCCTATCGCACGAAGTACATCGAGCTCGTCACCAACGTGAAAGCGGGTCTCTGACCCGCTAGCGCGCGAGGCAAAGGCAGGGGCGGCCACCGCGGCCGCTCCCGCGGCGCCCCATTTCGTTTGTTCGCACCTGCAAAATCTGCTAGCTTTTCGGCGAATCGGCGGCCTATCCGCCGTCCGGGCAACCCCCTGAAAAACCTCTGGAAATAGCTTGAACCCGCCGACCGATCCGCCCGCCTTCGACATCACGCCCGTGACGATCGAAGAGGAGATGAAGCGCTCCTACCTCGACTACGCCATGAGCGTGATCGTGGCCCGGGCGCTGCCGGATGTGCGCGACGGCCTGAAGCCCGTCCATCGCCGCATTCTCTGGGCGATGAAGGAAGGCGGCTACGACTCGAGCAAGAAGTTCAACAAGTCCGCGCGCATCGTCGGCGACGTCATGGGTAACGATCATCCTCATGGCGACAGCCCGATCTACGAGGCGCTGGTGCGCATGGCGCAGGACTTCTCCATTCGCCTGAAGCTGATCGACGGCCAGGGCAATTTCGGCTCCATGGACGACGATCCGCCGGCGGCCATGCGCTACACCGAGGCGCGGCTGTCGCGCGCGGCGGAAGCGCTGCTGGAAGACATCGACAAGGACACGGTCGATTTCCAGCCGACCTACGACGAGACCAAGCGCGAACCGAAGGTGCTGCCCGCGCGCTTTCCGAACATCCTCGTCAACGGCGCCCAAGGCATCGCCGTCGGCATGGCCACGAACATCCCGACCCACAATCTGGGCGAGGTGGTCGATGCCTGCCTGGCCTATCTCGACGATCCCGGCATCACCATCGACGGGCTGATGCAGCACCTTCCCGGCCCGGATTTTCCGACCGGCGCGCTCATCCTCGGCCGCAACGGCATCAAGGAAGCCTATCACCTCGGCCGCGGTTCGATCGCCGTGCGCGCCCGCACGCATGTCGAAGAGATCCGCAAGGACCGGGAAGCCATCATCGTCACGGAGATTCCCTACCAGGTCAGCAAGAAGCG
>DATBNA010000159.1:0-22076 GCA_036554545.1 Hyphomonadaceae bacterium | reverse complement strand
GCCGCTGGTCTCGGAATGGATGGCGACGCGAACGTCGGGATTGAGCGCCGGCTCCAGCCGCCGCGCCTCTGCCCCATCGACCAGATGGATGCTCTCGACCCCATTGTTCAGCGCGCGCTGCAGCAGGGCCGGCGTCGCCGCCGCCTCAACCTCGTCCACCGCCACGACAAGCTTTCCGCAGCGATGCGTCTCGACATTGTGCGCGCTGCAATACTCGTAAAGCTTGCGGCGCCCCGCCACACAGAGCTGCGCCTTCAGCGAGCCGGTCGGATAGTAGATACCGGCGTGGATGACTTCGGAATTGCGCGATGACGTCTCGGTCGCGATCGCGCTCGCCGTCTCCAGCACCAGGACTTCGCGACCTTTGAGTGCAAGCGCGCGGGCGCAGGCGAGGCCAACCGCCCCCGCCCCGATCACCACGGCATCTGCCTCGAAAGTCTCCATTTCTTTCGTCTAAGCCGAAATCCTGAAGATTGTCATTCGAACCCCTCCTTGATCTCGATCAAACCGGCCTTGCCCCGGATTTCCCAAGTTTACGGACTTTTGGGTCATGGCGTGTCCACCTACACGACTCACCTCTATAGGCTCAGGTGCCGCAATTGCGGGCAGGCTGGCGGCTTGTGGATCACCGAAGACGGACAGCGCGACTGGAGCTTCGCAACGGTTGGTTTCATCGGCCTTGCTGTAAACCGCCACAACCCGCGCAACTCAGTCCTGCGGTGCAATGCCTGCGGATCGCCACAGGTATGGCTCGAGGTTGGCGACCCGGCGGAAAAACCGAACCCTTAACCGGGATAGCGCTCGAACGCCGGCAACTCGTGTATTGATCCTGCCCAGCCGATGCGCTCGGCCACCTGCACCTGCGCGCTGGGCGCAGCAATGCGATCGGGCTCATCCAGCGTAGCAGACTGGACATCGATCAGGCCCGGCAGGAACTTCTCGCTGCGATAGAACAGTCCCGCGCCGCACGCCGGACAGAAACTGCGCATCGCGTTCTCGGAAGATGCTCGCCACTTCGGCTCGCCCTTGGTGACGCGCACCTCGCCCTCCTTATAGACGGCCCAGGCGAGCATTGGCGCACCAGACGAACGCCGGCAGTCCACGCAATGGCAGATCGAATGCCGCTCCGGCTGATCCGCTGCTTCGTACCTGATCGCTCCGCAATGACATCCGCCTGCCAGCATTCGAATCTCCCCTTTGCCAAAACAAAAGCTGACATGATGTCGTACGCAGACAATGACGCGACGCGTAGTTGCTGACGGGCAAACCGCAGCAATCGCGAGCACGCACCCGCAAGGTCGTGTGACTACTTCTCGTACTTGAAGCTGACGCGCAGCTTGGTGCGGAAGGTAGAGATCTTGCCGTCGTCTCCCAGTGCGATGTCCTGGGCGACCACCTCCGCCACGCGCAGGTCGCGGAGCGACTCTGCCGCCGTGGACAGCGCTTCGCGCGCTGCATCCTCCCAACTCTTGCTGCTTGTGCCGATCAGGTCGGTAACGCGGTAGACGCTCATTCAAAGCCTCCTGTCGTACCAGCGAGGACAAGACGCTGAACTCGGGAAGGCGTCAAGGAAAAGCGCTACTCGGCGGCCTGCATCCGCGGCGCCGGATTCGGCGCCGGCGCATTCCAGCGCGCCATCAGCGCCGCCAGCTTCTTCTCTGCCGCCTCGACCGACCTGTCCTTCACGTGACCATAGCCGCGGATATCGTCGGGCAGGCTGGCGATCTCCACAGCAAGCGCATGATTCTCTGGCGTAAGGCCTGCCGACAGCTTCTCGAGGCGCGCCATGTATTCATCGCGCAATCCACGCTCCATCTTGCGCTCGGCCGTCATGCCGAAGATGTCGAAGCCCGTGCCGCGCAGCCAGCGGAAGCGCTTCAGCAGCTTGAATCCCGTCATCATCCATGGACCGAAGGGTTGCTTTATCAGCTCGCCCTTGTGGTTCTTTTTCGAGATCAGAGGCGGCGCCATCAGGAAGGTGAGCTTCGCGCCCTTGCCGAACGTGTCTTCCACCGCCTGCCTGTATTCCGGCAGCGTGTAGAGCCGCGCCACTTCATACTCGTCCTTGTACGCCATCAGCTTGGCGAGATAGGTCGCCGCTGCACGTGTGAGCTGCTCGCCCAGCTTGAGGTTGCTTTCCGCTGCGCGCACGCGAGCGACGCGCGCCTCGTACATGTCGGCATAGGCCGCATTCTGGTAGTTGCGCAGCATTTCAGCACGGCGCGCGATGAGTTCGTCCAGCGTCGGCGGTTCGAGCTCCGGCCGCTTGGGCGCCATCGCCTGGACCGCATCCGGATTCACTGCAGCAAGGCGTCCGAGATCGAAGGCCGCCGCGTTCTGCGCTACCTTCACCTTGTTGAGGCGGTTGGCTTCGTAGATCGCTGTATCTGAGACGGGGATGAGGCCGTTCTGCCAGGCCATGCCGAGCATGATCATGTTGGTGTAGATCGCGTCGCCAAAGTGATGTTCGGCCAGCGCCTCTGCATTCACCCACGCGAACGACTTGGCCCGCGAGCGCACGCGCGCCGCCAGCAGGTCCGGATCGAAGCGCGCATTGCGGTCCTCGATGAACTCCTTTGTGGGCGTCACGTCATGGTTGGCGACCACCGCCGTCCGCCCTTTGTCGAACATCACCAGCGCATCGCCGGACGAGGCCACCACCAGGTCGCAAGCAATGATCGCGTCGGCCGAAGCCGGAGGCGTTTTGGCCGCCTTGATGTCATCCGGGTCCTGCGCGAAGCGCACATGGCTCAGCACCGGCCCGCCCTTCTGCGCGAGGCCTGTCATGTCCAGCGTCTGCGACGCCTTGCCGTCGACATGCGCCGCCATGGCGAGAACAGCCGCCACGGTCGTTACACCCGTGCCGCCCACGCCAGTGAAGACGACATTCCAGGCCTCGTCACCCAGCGCTGGCAGCGACGGACGCGGCAGGCCTTCTATGTCGAACTTCGGCGTCGGACGCTCCGCATCGGATTTCCGGTCGCCGCCCGTGACGGTGACAAAGCTCGGGCAGAAGCCCTCGAGGCAGGAATAGTCCGTGTTGCAGGTCGACTGGTTGATCTGCCGTTTCCTGCCGTACTCGGTCTCGACCGGCTCGACCGACAGGCAGTTCGACTTCACCGAACAGTCGCCACAGCCTTCGCACACCGCCGTGTTGATGAAGACCCGCTTGGTCGGCGCTTCCATTTTGCCGCGCTTGATGCGGCGGCGTTTCTCCGTGGCGCAGACCTGGTCGTAGATCAGGACGCTGACGCCCGGCGTCTCGCGCAGTTCGAGCTGCACTTCTTCCAGCTTGCGGCGGTCGAAGATGCGCGTGCCTTCGGGAAGGTCGCTGACGCTGGCATAGCGTGTCGGATCATCCGCGACGATCACGATGGTCTTGACGCCCTCGGCCTCAACCTGCCGCGCAATTTGCGGAACAGTTTGTCCTGACTCGACCTGCTGCCCGCCCGTCATGGCGACGGCGTCGTTGTAGAGGATCTTGTAGGTCGCGTTGACCTTGCCCGAGATCGCCGCACGGATCGCCAGCGAGCCCGAATGGGAATACGTGCCATCGCCGAGGTTCACGAACACATGTTTTTCGGTGGTGAACGGCGACTGGCCGATCCACGGCGTTCCCTCGCCGCCCATCTGCGTGTGCATGTCGGTGCGGCGTTCGGGCGTGAACGTCGCCATGTAATGGCAGCCGATGCCGGCCAGCGCGCGCGAACCCTCAGGAAGGGTTGTCGACGTGTTATGCGGACAGCCCGAGCAGAAGTGCGGCTTGCGGGTGTTGATCTGGTTCATCCCCGCAACAGCCTGCTGCGCGCCTCTCACCTTGGCGAAGTACGCGTTGGCCTTCGCGCGGTGCGGCCCGTCCGGCAGCCGTCCTACCAGCGCCAGTGCGATATCCGCCGTCGACAGCGAAGCGATATCCGCCAGCAGCGGCGCGCCGTCGCGATCCTGCTTGCCCTCGATGACCGGACGCTCGCTGTCCGGCAGGTGATAGAGAATCGCCTTGAGCTGCGGTTCGACCAGCGCTCGCTTGTGCTCAACCACCAGCACACGCTCGAAGCCACGGCAGAATTTCGTGATCGCCTGCGGCTCCAGCGGCCACGGCATCGCCACCTTGAAGATCGACACGCCGAGGTCCGCCGCCATCTCCGGGGTCAGCCCCATGGCGCCCAGGGCCTCGAACACGTCGCGCGCCGCCTGGCCCGCAACGATGACGCCCAGCCGCTTGCCCTTGCCTGTCAGCAGCGGCCGGTCGAGCCCGTTGGCGCGCACGAAGGCCTGCGCCGCCGGCAGCTTGATGTCCCGTAGCCGCTTTTCCTTGGCCAGCGGCGTATCGCCGATGCGCAGGCCCAGACCGTCCTCCGGCAGCACGAAATCGGTTGGCCGCACGGTCGCGTAGCGGCCGAGCCCAACCTCAACCACCGCGCCGGAATCCATCGTGTCGGCGAGGCAGATCATCGAGGTCCAGAGGCCCGAATAGCGGCTCAGCTCCCAGCCGATCATCCCGTAGTCCAGCACGTCCTGGATCGAGGACGGCGCCAGCACCGGCATTTCGGCGTCGATCATCGCGAATTCGGACTGCGAGGCGAGCGTCGAGGATTTCGAGTTCGGATCGTCCCCGCACAATGCAAGGACACCGCCCTTGGGGTCCGTGCCCGCCATGTTGGCGTGCTTGAAGACGTCGCCCGTGCGGTCGACGCCGGGCGCCTTGCCGTACCAGATGCCGAAGACGCCATCGAATTTTGCGCCCGGGAAGGCGTAAGTCTGCTGGCTTCCCCATACAGCGGTGGCGCCAAGGTCCTCGTTGAGGCCCTCCCAGACTTTCACGTCGTGGGCGTCGAGGAGCTTTTTGGCGGCTGCAAGCTGCTGGTCGTAGCCCCCGAGCGGCGAGCCGCGATAGCCGGAAATAAAGCCTGCCGTATTGAGGCCCAATTTCCGGTCAAGTCTCTTCCGGTCCAGCGGCAGGCGCACCAGCGCCTGGATGCCGGTCATGAACGCCCGACCCTCTTCTCGCAGGTATTTGTCGTCGAGAGTTACGGGCCCTGACTGGAACTCGTTGGGCTTCAAGTCGTGCGCCTCCTGAAGGCGATATGGCCTCGTCGAAAATATTGCTCAAGACCGCGAGAAGTATTTGCCATTTCGTGCGCGATCTGGCATTACGCCGGCAATATTCGACTACGAACTCGACGAAGGATAGAAAAACATGGCGACCGACCTCGACGCAATCGACGCCAAGATTCTCGATCTCATTCAACGCGACGCCGCTCTCTCCGTTGCAGAAATTGCGGAGAAGGTCGGCCTTTCCTCCAGCCCCTGCTGGCGGCGCATCAAGCGCATGGAGGAACAGGGCATCATCGCCCGGCGCGTCACGCTGCTCAACTACGACAAGCTGGGTTTGAACTTCGAAGTTGTGGCCAACGTCAAGCTGCAACTCCCTTCCCGCGAAAATCTCGAGAAATTCGAGCAGGCCGTGCGCAAGTGGCCCGAGGTCATCGAGTGCATGACCGTCACCGGCGCCGTCGACTACGTCATGCGCATCGTCACCACCGACATGCACGCCTACGACAACTTCCTGCGCGACAAGATCCTCGCCCTCGGCCTCGTCTCCGACATCCAGTCCCGCATCATCGTCAACGTCGCCAAGCGCACCACCGCCGCCCCCCTCGGCCTCATCAGCCCCTACGTCCCGACGCAGGACCGCTGATCCGCTCGTTCATCCGGTGACATGGCGCACCAGCGTGACTAGATTTGCAGCATGACGCCTGATCGCCGGACAGTCGCGCTCGGACTTGGCGCGCTTGCGGCGGCCGGGTGCACCGAACAGCTGGACGACAAGGTTGATGGCATTGTTCGCCCGCGGGAAAATCCGTCGGCCCCTCCGCCCATGACATCTTCCCGGCCTGTCACCGACGCGGCTTCGCTACGCGAATTCCTGGATGTGCAGGTCGCGGCAACCCGCGTTCCTGCTTTGGCCGCGGCCATCGTCAGCCCTTCCGGCGTCGCCTTCATGGCCGCTTCGGGCTTGCAGGTTGTCGGTAGGCCAGAACCGGTCGAGGCCGACGACCCATGGCATATCGGCTCCGACACCAAGGCGATGACAGCGGCGCTTTACGCGCGCCTCGTCGACCAAGGCAAGGCGAAGTGGGGCGCCGCGCTTGCCGAGCTGTTTCCGGATCTTGGAGAGCAGATGAACCCGGGCTGGGCCGCCGTCCGCATCGAGGCCCTGCTTTCTCACACTGCCGGCCTCAAGGATGTCGGTGCGACCTGGGTCGTCGCGCGGCGGCTTGACAGGTCGTCGCCTGTCGAACAGCGCACCTCCACGGTTCGCGACACTCTGTCAAATCCGCCGCAGGCGCCTGTGGGCCAGTATGCCTACTCGAACCTCGGCTACATCCTTGCCGGCGCCGCCATTGAGCGCATCACCGGCAAGCCTTGGGAGGTCTCGATACGCGATCATGTGTTCGAGCCGCTGGGAATGAACGGCGCCGGCTTCGGTCCACCGCAAGGCGACGCGCCGATGGGCCATGTGCGCAACCTGTTCGGACGGCTGCAGGCGGTCAACATCGACAATCCGCCTGCGCTTGGTCCGGCGGGAACGGTCCATCTGCCGCTGGCTGACTGGGCGAAGTTCGTTCGCGTCTTCATCGATCCGGATCAACGCTTTCTCTCAAGTTCCAGCCTTGAACACCTCACCAAGCCAGTCGTTCCCGAATACGCCCTCGGCTGGGCGATCATGGATGTGTCCGATGCTGGCCGCGTTCTCACGCATGACGGCTCGAACACCGCGTGGCTGGCGGAAGTCGTCGCCGTTCCCGAACGCCGGATCGCCCTTCTGGTCGTTACTAACTGCGCTGGTGCGCCGGCCGTCCAGGCAATCACAGCGGTCCGCGAAGCCGTCCGGCCGCTCCTGGTAAAAGGCGTCTAGCCAAGCATTTCCGCTGCCTTGTGCGAAAGCGCGTACCGCGCTCCATCCGGCGCGCGGCGCCCGAACACGGCGGCAAGTCCCTGCTTGTCCGCCATCGCCATCCCTGCTTCAGGCCCAAGCGCAAACAGTGCGGTCGCCCAGCCGTCCGCCTCCATCGCGCTCGCATGCATGACGGAAACGCCCGACAGCGATACATCAGGCGGCGCACCTGTTCGTCCGTCGAGCAAATGGGAGACGCCTTCTCGTCGACGCACGAAATCGCCAGATGTCGCGAGCGCCAAATTGACCAGCGCAACATCGGTGTGCGGCGGCTCGCCGGGTGCTGGAGGCAGGTCCGAAAGCTGCAACTCCACCCACCACGGCTTGCCGTCAGGCTTCACGCCCTCGCCCGCAAGCTCTCCGCCGATCTCCATCAGGAAGCTCGGCACGCCCAGCGCCTTGAGGCTCTGCCCGCAAAGATCGACGGCATGACCCTTGGCAATAGAGGAGAGATCCAGGGTGACGCCGCCGGCCTGGAAAGCGCGGCGCGCATCCGGATCGAGGCGGATATCGCGCCAATTCTTCCCGCTTTCCGGTTGCCCGGCTCCCGGCCCGAATCCTATCGCATCGACGCGGGCCCCAACCGAGGGATCGTACGCGCCGCCAGTGATCTCGGCGATTTCCATCGCCCGCGACAGCACGTGATGGAAATCTTTCGGCAACTCATGCCATCCCGGCGCCGCGCGATTGAAGCGGCAGAGGTTGGACTCTTTCTCCCATCCGCTCATCTGCTGGATCACTAGCCCGAAAACTTGCTCCAGCGCCGCGACCACTGCCGCGTTGGTGACGGCCTCTGGCGCGGCGAAGGCCAGCGTCCAACCCGTTCCCATCGTTCCGCCCGACAATCGCCGGACCGGCGCATCGATGCGCGAGCTGCGCAACAAAGAAGGCTTGAGCCCGGCAGGAATCAGAAGCCGGCCCGCTGCTCGCGGACCGGCTCCCTCATCGTGTTTGTTGTCGGCGGCCAAGCTCAGTCCCGACATTAGCCTGGAAGGACTTCCAGCACGGCGATATAGGTCGACTGGCTCTTCACCTGCCTGCCTTCCATCGTGGTCGCACCGCTGGCTTCCGCTTCGAGCCAGTACATGCCCGGGCTCTCGAACTTCACCTTTAGCGAGCCGTCGGCAGACGTCTTGAGCTTCACTTCGCCGGCCTGGTCGCGATAACGGTCGCCGCCCATGATAAGTGTGACTTCGACGTTCGCGGCGGGCTTGCCATTGTTGAGCATCCTGAAGGTCGCTTCCTCGCCCGAATAGAGATCGTTCGGGTGGGTCGCGCCGGTGACAAGTTCGAGGCCCTTGCCGGTCGCCTTGATCTCGCTCGGCGCACCGTTGGTGACGAAGGTCTCGACGCGACGGTTGGTGGACGTCAGTTCGACGCCCGGCTTCTTGTCGATGCCCTGAGCGACGAATTCCTGCAGCGTGCCACGCCAGCGCTTGGTTTCGTCGCCTTCCTTGTAGGAGGCGTTGAAGCCCGAGTTTGCCTGCGCGATGCGATAGGTGCCCTTCTGCTCCAGCTTGATGTCGAACGTGGTGCGGTACTGGCCGACTGTGGCGTTGGCGATCTGCACCGCCTTGCCGTCCGGCGCCGTGACGGAGATCTGCGCGATCTGCATCGGGCGGTGATCGGGGAAGAACAGGTTGTTCGAGATCGCGCCATCGACCGTGACCCAGACATTGTCGCCGGAGACGACGGTGGACGAAGGCACGAACCACGCACGGTGCGCATGTGCGGCCCCGACCATCAGCGAGGCGAGCGCGACCGCCGTTATGCAGCGCTTGGCGAAGGTTTTCATGTGGCGTCTCCCAGGATCTTCAGTGATGACGATGCTTATTTGACGAGCTTGAGCGTGACCGCTCCGAGTTCTTCCTTGCCGCTTGCGGAGGCCGTACCCTCTGTTCCCGGCGCCCACTTGAACGGGATCTCGACCATCTCCTTGCCTCCGACTTCGCGGCTGGCCTCGACGACGAGCCTGTAGTCGCCGGGGGCCAGCTTCGCGAGCGGGCCAGAATCCGATTTGAATTCCACCTTGTTGGCGCCGGGCGGACGTGTCGGGCTCGACAGGCCGTCAGCAGGCAGATCCAGCGCGCGTCCCGAACGCCGCCACCACTGGCGGATATCCTTCAGCCACTTCTCGCCTTCCTCGTCCTTGAGATGGACGGCATACCAAACGGAAAGATTAGCTGCGACCTTGCCGGAAGCATCTTCAATCCAGATCGCCACGTAGGGACGGTGATACTCGGCGACGCTGAGCTTCGGGATCTCGACGGTGAGTTCGATGCCGCCTGCATGCGCTCCGCCCGCCGTCAGAGCGGGAACCAGAAGCGTCAGTGCAGTCTTGCGCATGCGAACCTACCTCACACGTGAACTAGAAACACGGCGATCACCGCCGGAACGAGCAGGCCGG
This sequence comes from Hyphomonadaceae bacterium, assembly GCA_036554545.1. GTDB lineage: Bacteria > Pseudomonadota > Alphaproteobacteria > Caulobacterales > Hyphomonadaceae > UBA7672. The sequence goes on along the minus strand of DATBNA010000159.1, from coordinate 12,711 downwards.
CGCCGATGATGATCCAGGTCGGCGGCCGCCGCGGCGAGTGCATCCACAGCAGCACCAGTCCGGTGATGCAGAAGAGGATCGCGGCGACGGAGAAGATATCGAGGAACCAGAACCATACCGGCCCGGTGTTGCGGCCCTTGTGCAGGTCGTTGAGCCACGAGATCGCACCGCGATCTGTGTCCTCGTAGACAACATCGCCAGTCTCGCGATCGATCGACAGCCACGCGTCCCCACCGGGCTTCGGCATGCCGACATAGACTTCCGTCTCGGACCATTCACCGGTGCGCCGCGACACAGGCGCGCCTGTCTCCTCCTTCAGCCAGTCGGCCACCGGCCTCGGAAGGATCGCCGTCTTGCCCTCGCCCGGCCCTTCGCCGAGCTGCGCCAGGATCTCCGGCGGCATCACTGCTTCGTGCTCGATGACGACCGGCTTGCCCTCGATCTGGCCCGCGTGATTCAGCGTGATGCCGGTGAAGGCGAACAGCAGCATCCCGATCAGCGTCGCGGCGCCAGTGATCCAGTGCCAGATCCGCGCCTGCGTCATCCAGAAGAGACGGCTGACCTTGGCGCGATGGGCTTTCTGCGCTGCCTTGTCGGCGCGCGCCGTTTCGGCGTCCGCCGCAGCCCGCAGAGAGATGTCCGACCCTTCGGCCATTCCAGTCCCCGACATTCGGCCCCGAACTTCAACCTCTGGGCCGATGCGCAGTGCTATTCAGGGGGCCTCGCGACCCCGTTTCGAGCGAGGAGCGTTAGCCGATGGGTTTCGCAATTGCAACCCATTCTCATTTGCAGAATGCCGTGAAAACGCAGCTGAGATTGCGAAATGAGCGTCGCTCAGGCGGCCAGAAGGCGCTCGTAGTAGATTAGCGGCACGCTGCGAAAGACGGCGCGGCCGCGCTCTTTATACCCACACTTTTCGTAGAACTCGCCGGCCCCCGCCTCCGCGTCGAAGGCATCCAGTCGGATCGCCTGGCCCGGCCAGCTCCGAGCCATGTCTTCCGCAACCGCCAGCATCCCGCGCCCGATATTCTGGCGTTGCAGCTCGGGATCGACCGCCATGCTGGTGAGGTAGATCGGGGTCTTCACGCGTGTGAAACAAGCTGCATCGATCGCCCATGGCTTCCTTGTGCTCAGAGCCAGCGTGCCGGCGACTGTTCCCGCTTTCGTCGCGATCAGCACCTTGCCCTGCTTCATTGCCTGGAGGACGCCGCCTTCGGTCGCCGCCGACGACCAGAACCCCTTCCCAAATCGCTGCGTGAGATCGTTCGCCGCTCTTACGCGGAGCGCTGCGATCTCCGCGGCATCGGCCGCGACCGCCATGCGGATGAATGGTTTCACGTCGGAGTTCACCGCCACCGCCTGATGCTTCCAGCTTCAATCGTCGCCGCCAGTTTCGCAGCATTCAAGCGCGCAAGTCATCATCAAGTGAGAGTCGGCCGACTCCTGGCCGCCATAAAGAAAACGCGCGCGACCATGAAGTCGCGCGCGTCTGAGCGTTTGCAATGACCTGGGGCCCTAGAACGTCATGCGGGCGCCAAGATCCCAGCTGTCTCCCTGGATCTCCGAGTGGGTTGCGCGCCGCTGGTCGTCCAGCAGATCCACTGTCCCGGCGTTGAAATAGCGATACTGCGCCGTAATCGAAAGATTGCTCGACACCGGGATCGCAACGCCGCCCATGACCTGCCACATGGAGTCGATTTCCTCGTCCTTGATCATCGTGACGACCGGCCCCGTCGGCGCCGTCGGACGAGGGCCGATTGCCTCGATATTGACCTGTGCAGCGCCAAAGCCTGCGCCGACATAGGGCGTGAAGCCGGGTCCGACATTGAAATCGTAAAGGACATTGACAACGCCGGAGAAGATGTCGATTGCCCCGTCAAGATCGCGCGTCACGTTCCCCGGAACCTGAGACACATAGCGGTCGTTGTCGTGCTTGGTCACGCCCAGCTCGCCCTCGATTCGAACCGGGCCGAAATCCCAGCCAATCGCGCCGCGACCTGCATAGCCCTCGCCACTGATCAGATTGAACACCGCATCCGTACCAGGCGACACGCCGTTCTCGATCCTGGTCGTCGCGTTGTCGAGGCGTGACCAACCATAGTCCAATGATCCGTACATCTGCGCGTTCGCTGTCCCCGTAGCGAACACAGCCACCAGCGTCGCAGCAGCGACGCCGACCCATTTCAGCATTTCTGTCTCCCAGAGTTTCCTGACCCCTATGGCCTTGCGGCCGCCGCCAGACTTACATCGCTTGTTCCCGCCCACGAATACGTGATCGCCTTCAGCGCGAGTGCCCGCTGCCGCATGGGAAAGCATCCGCAACTTCGCGAAAAACCGATCGGCCTGGCCATGCTTGTTCAAGCGCGGCCGTCAGTGCATGACGGCAACGTTGGGGGAAGCACCAACCCGAGGATGACATGCGCCTTCGCTCCGCAATGAAGCTTGTCCTGCTTGCCGCAACGGCGGCGGCCTCAATCGGCTGCGCTTCGACAAGCGCCCCCGACGGCGTGAGCAGCAAGGCGATGGCGATCCACAAGCGCCTGCTGACGCTCGACACGCATCTCGACACTCCGGCGTTCCTGGACCTGCCGCGTGGCTACGACATCACAGCGCGCCACAATGTTGAGCGCGACGGCACGAACGTCGACCTGCCGCGCATGAACGACGGCGGCCTCGATGGCGGCTTCTGGGTGATCTACATGCCGCAGGGCCCGCTGACGCCGGAAGGTTTCGCCAGCATCCGCGACACTGCGCTCATCCGCGCAATGTCGATCCACAAGATGGTCGCGGCCCATTCCGACAAGTTCGAACTCGCCCTCACCTCTGCCGACGCCGCGCGTATCAACGCGGCCGGCAAGAAGATCGTCTACTTGTCGATCGAGAACTCCTACGAGCTGGGCAACGACCTCACGCTGATGGACACATTCTACAAGCTGGGCGTGCGGATGATCGGCCCGGTCCACAACGGCAACAACCAGCTTTCCGATTCAACCAATCCCGGCGCCGATCCGCCGGTGAGCTGGGGCGGCCTCTCGCCGATGGGCAGGGAATTCGTGAAGCGCGCCAACGACCTTGGCATGGTCATCGACGGCAGTCATGCGTCCGATGTCGCCATAGAGCAGATGATCGACCTGTCGGCCACGCCGATCATTCTCTCCCACCACGGCGCCGATGCGCTCAACGAGCATCCGCGCAACCTGCCCGACAGCATTCTCAAGAAGCTCGCCGCGAAGGGCGGCGTCATCCACATGAACGCGCTCGGCTCATTTATCAAACCGCTGCCGCAACCCCCGGAGCGCACCGCCGCCCTCATCGCGCTGCGAACAAAATGGGGCGCCCCCAACCTTCTCGTTGGAGACCGCTACGAGCAGTATCTCGACGAACTGAATGAAATCGATCGCAAATTCCCCGAGAACCGCGCCACGTTCGAGGACTACATGCAGCAGGTGCTCTACACCATCAGACTGCTGGGCGTGGATCACGTCGGTTTCGGCGCTGACTGGGATGGCGGCGGCGGCCTCGACGGCTTCCGCGACATCACCGCGCTGCCCAAGGTCACAGCGCGCCTGCTAGCCGAAGGCTATTCCGAAGCCGACCTGCAGAAGATGTGGAGCGGCAACGTGCTTCGCTTGCTAAAGGCGGCCGAAGATCACAAGGCCAGCCTGGCGAAGTAGACTAGCGCGCTTCGCCCAGCCACCCCGCCATCGCGCCGATCGGGATCGAGTCCTTCAGCATGAAGGCCGACGTCGCCAGCAGGTAGAAGCCGAACACGCGCTTCAGCTTCACCGGGTCGAGGCTGTGCGCGGCTGCGGCCCCCATAGGCGCCGTGAAGATGCTCATCGCCGTGATCGCTGCCAGCGCGATCAGGTTGACGAATCCGACTGACCCAAGCGGAAGATTGGGCTGGTTGAAGCCAGCGATCATGCTGCCGATCGCTCCTGGCACCGCTATAATCGTTCCGAATCCCGCTGCCGTGGCAACGGCGCGGTGCATGTTTACCCCGCTCATTGTCATGATCAGCACGGCGGGCGTGCCGCCGCCGATGCCGAGCAATGACGAGAAGGCGCCCAGCCCCGAACCCAGCGCGGCCCGCGCCGGTCCTTTGGGCATCCTCTCCTCCGACTTCGCCTTCCTGCCGAGGATCTGCACGATGAAATGCAGCCCCAGCGGGATCAGGAAAACGCCGAACACGATCTTGAGTTGTCCACCGTCGAGCACGCTGGTCAACGCCACTCCTGCAACGACTCCGGAAACAACCCAGGGCAGCCATCCCTTGAGGATGTTCCAGTCAACGGCGCCCCGCTTGGCGTGGGCCTGCACGGATCGCAGCGAGGTGAAGAATATCGTCGCCAGCGACGTGCCGATCGCCACATGCATGATGTGCTCGTCGCCCCCTTCATGCGGCAGGACCGAGAGCACCGCCGCCAGCGCCGGCACGACGACAAAGCCGCCGCCGATGCCGAACATGCCGGCTACGAAGCCGGCGAACAGTCCCGCAACCAGCATTGAGCCGACGAGCAATGCGTACTCCTGGACTGCCGGCCCCCACCATTCCATATGCAATGCCACATCCGCTGCGACTTCATTCGTTGCCACTCAATGGTCTCCGCGACGCCAGCGCACGCTGTTGGTCGAGAATGTCCCGGTTTCGGTTCATCGCGGGGTGCGGGCAAGGCCGGCGGCGCCCCAGCGTCTCCGACCTTGCCCCGGCGCCGGGTAAAGCAGCGCCTCCGCCCGCACGGCGCCCGCAACGAGCGCAGCCCGCAATCAGAAGCTGTAGGTCAACCTTCCATAGTAGTAGCCGCCATTGATTCCGTACGGCGACAGCGTCGAGTACCTGGTCGCATAGGCGTTGGAGTTCAGGTTGAGCTGTTCCTGCCGAACCCAGGCCGGCGCCGTTGGCGGATACTCGTTGAACAGGTTGTCGGCGCCGATCGAAACGGTCACAGCGTCGTTGGCGTCGTAGGAAATTTCGAGATCGGTGACGAAGGTCGTATCGAGCTCCGTTGCGTACCAGACAGCTGTCTGAGGCGACTGCGCAATGCTCCGGGATGGTCCGTTGATCGTTTCTGTCAGGCTGACCCGGTACTTGCCCACGGACCAGAGCGCCCCGAGGTGGAAGCGGAAGGTCGGCGACGAATTCTCGAAATTGTAGGCCGTCGTCGAGCTGAACAACGCCGGCTCAGGGCCAGTGGCGCCCACCAGAAGCTCCGGCGGAGGCGAGGCGATACTGGTGACGTGCGACTCGGTGTAGTTGCCGGACAATGTCCAGTCGACAGAACCAAACTGTCCGAAATCGGACGCGTAGCTGATGACCAGATCCGCGCCTCGGGTCTCGGTGTTGATGCCGTTGATGAACATGGACGCGCCGATGCTCCACGAAGCGTTTGTGAAGATCGTCGGATCGATCTGCACCCCATTGGCCGCGATCGCGTCAACCACCCTGGGCAGCTTCGTGACGTTCGGACTGGTGTTCGACGATGCACCTGTGAGGCTGCTTGAACCGATGATGCGGTTGTCGATCTCTATCTGATAGGCGTCGAGCGTGATCGAGAGTCTCGGCGCCGGGTACACCACAAAACCGATGCTGTAGTTGGTCGACTCCTCCGGACTCAGTCCATCACTGCCAAGCAACTGGGCGCCGGGTGAGTTGGGAGCAAGCTGCCCGCTGATGCTCGATGGCCCGACGTTGATGCCGGAATAGAACCCTTCGGCCAGCGTCGGCGCACGGAAACCGGTCGAGACCGTGCCCCGAACCGCGAACGCATCGCTGAAGTCATAGCGGCCAGTCAGCTTGCCGATCGTCGTGTCGCCAAAATCGCTGTACGATTCATAGCGAACGGCCGCAGCCAGCGTCAGCGCGGGAACCGGGCTCATGTCCGCTTCGAAGTAGACAGCCCAGCTGTCGCGTTCATTGTCGCTCGCGTCGCTGGGAGCGAAGCCGTAGTAGGATTGCGAACCGCCCTTGTAGTAGCTGACCGGATCGCCGGAGCTGAGCTTGTAGCCGTCGATGCGATATTCCGCGCCGGCAGCGAGCGTGACCGGATCTTCCCAACCAACATCTAGCTCGTAGCTGCCGTCGAGCGTCGTGGTCCACTGCGTCGAGTTGAAAGCGCCTGCGTAGATGTCGCGCGGCGTGTAGCCGGGCCGATACGCCGTCGTTCCTGTCGCAAGCACGGAGGTGTCGCGGTAGTAGTCCGCATTGGCCGTGTTCACGACGGTGATTTTGACCTTGTCCTCGCCATAGACCGAGCCGAAGTCCCAGTTGAAGCCGCCAAAGCTTCCGATGAGCCCGGCGCCGTAGGCGTAGTCCTGCTCGACCGATTGCTGACGCGGATCGAAGCCGAGCGGGAATGGAACGTCGGTACGGTTGCCGGCCCCATCGACCGCTTTCCCCGTCACGACGTTCGGCAGGCGATAGTTCTCGTGCGCCTCCCCTTTCTTGAAGCCGTAGTGGCCGAATGTGTAGAGCTCCAGGCTGTCGGAAATCTCCCAGCCGCCGTTGAAGTTGAAGACGTCGACCTTGACCTGCGGATCGCCGGCGATGCGGTTCACGTATGGCCAGAACGGCGCGGTCACGACCTGCGGATAGGTCCGCGCCGGGCTGTTGACGGCGCCGTTGTTCCACGGGCCGTTGACCACGCGCGGATCAAAGTCGCCGCGGAAGCTGTCGTCCTGGAATTTCGTGTCGTAGGTCAGGTTCAGGAATGCGCCGTCGAACGGCGCCCAGCCGGCATTCGCCGATACGTGGTAGCTCTCGCCGCCGCCGTCGAAATACCGGCCGCCGTCAACAATGACCGATCCGCCGGAATCGTCTCTTTTCTGGATGATGTTGATGACGCCCGCGATTGCATCCGATCCGTATTGCGCGGCGGCGCCGTCGAGCAGGACCTCAACGTGATCGATCGAAGCGGACGGGATAAAGCTGAAGTCGGCCCCGGCATTGCCCTGGAAGGCGCCGCCTAGGACCGCGAGGTTGGCGGTGCCGTGCCTGCGCTTGCCGTTCACCAGGACCAGCGCGTGGTTGGGGCTGAGTCCGCGCAGCTTGGCCGATAGCGTGAGCGCGGCGGTGTCGCCGCCGAAAGCCTGCGCGGTGAAGGACGGCACGTTCTGCGCCAGCGCGATCCTGAGGTCCGGCTGGCCGGTGCTGAGCAGGCTGTCGGAATCGAGAACGATGACGGGCGCCGGGCTGTCCGCAGCCGTGAGGCCGCTCGTGCGCGTGCCCGTGACGACAATGATCTCGCCTTTGTCGGCTGGCCCCGACTGGTCCCCCGCCGGCAGTGTGTCCGGGGCGCTTTGCTCCGGCGCGCTCTGCGCGAATGCGCTTCCCCCGAACAGCGCGGCGCCGACCACGGCCGCGCTCATGAGTCTCGAATAAAGCAGATGCGATTTCATCCATCGTCCCCGTGTTGCTGCTGTGTGTTTCCTCCTGTCTTTTTTTTGTTGAAGCGATCAGGTCATCCGCGCCTGCACTGGTACAGACGCAACGCGATTTCGCCGGGGAAAAAACTGGACGTTGTTGGAAATGCAGGCGCCGCGTTCTCGGACATCCACGCGCCAGCAGGGCGGAGCTGCGCACGCAGCCGCCCGATGCGAATTTTTGCTATCGCAGTCCGGGATTATGACAGCTCGATTGCATGACGCTACGGATGCGCGCACGATATCCGCTGCTGCGGGCCAAATCCTGCGAATGCTGATGTGGCTTTGATCGCTTTTGCCCAAAGGCCTGTCAGAACGGCGCGCCGCGAACCTCCTGCAGAGGCCGTTTGCGCAAATTCCGGTCGCGTTCGCACATGTGGCGATCACAAATCGCACGGGAGATTTTGCATCGTCGCGTGCAAAGTGTACGAGAGAGGCGGATCCGCCTAGCTTCGCGTCAGTCGGCAGGAGATTTGAAGTGCATCGATCGTTTCGCTTCTGCGTTCTGGCCGGCCTCGCGCTCGCCGCCTTTTCTGCCGAAGCCCAGACGCCCGGCTGGACGCCCCCGCGTACGCCGGATGGCAAGCCGGACCTCCAGGGCGATTGGACAAACTCCAGCATCACGACCCTCGAGCGCACCAGTTCGTCTCTTCCGCTGGTGCTCAACGCCGAGCAGATCCGCCGTCTTGAGAGTTCCCGCGCGCAGCAAGCCGCTGCCGACGCCGCGCCCACCCCGGTGAGTCAGGGCGCCCCGCAAGCCGGCGGCGCCATCGGCGGCTACAATCTCTTCTGGATCGACCGTGGCTCGAAAGTAGGCGTTGTGAAGGGCGAGGCCCGCTCGTCCTGGATCGTCGATCCAGCTGACGGCAAGATGCCGGTCTCGGACGAAGGCCGCGCCCGCATCCGTACTATTCTCTCAAAGCGCAACGAAGACGGCCCCGAAGGCATGAATCCTGCCGACCGCTGCCTGATCGGCAGCCGCGGTTCGGGCGGCCCGCCCATGCTCAACAACATCTACAACAACACCTATCAGATCGTGCAGACCCAGACGCATGTCATGATCAATGTCGAGATGATGCACGATGCTCGCATCATTCGCCTGCAGCAGGATCACAAGCCCGCCGCGGTGACCCAGTGGCTCGGCGACAGCGTCGGCCATTGGGAAGGCGACACGCTGGTCGTTGTCACCAAAGGCTGGAACCGCTGGCACGGCGATTACGAACCTGTCTATCTCTCCGAACGCGCGACCGTCACGGAACGCTTCACACGCACCGGACCGGAAGAGATCACCTACGAGTTCACCGTCGACGATCCGGGATTCTATACCAGGCCGTGGAAGGGCGAGATGGTGTTCACGCCATCGAACGGGCCGGTCTATGAAGTCGCCTGCCATGAAGGCAACTACGCCCTGAAGCACATCCTCCAGGGCGCCCGCATTCTCGATGAGCGGAAGAAATAGCTCTCCGGCCTAACCGTTCGCGGAACGGAGCTTGGCGGCCGTATCACGATCATCGTTGGCCGGCCGCGCGACGCCGCCGAGCACGCGTCCGATTTCCGACAGCAGCTCTTTCTGATCGATCGGCTTCGACACATAGCCGGTCATGCCCATGGACATCAGGCGCTCGCGGTCTCCGCTCATCGCGTCCGCCGTCAGTGCAATCACCGGCAGTTTGCCCCACGCCGCATCGCTCGCACGGATACGTGCAATCGCTTCGACTCCATCCATGACCGGCATGTGGACGTCGAGCAGGACAAGGTCGAATTCCTGCTTCGCCAGCAGCTCCAGCGCTTCGGCGCCGTTGACGGCTTCTGTGATGATCGCGCCCTGCGGCTGAAGGAATAGGCGAACGACCTGCCGGTTCACGGCGTTGTCTTCCGCCAGCAGCAGGCGTGCATCGCGCAAGCGACCCGGTTGCGACGGCCCTGCCTTCGCAACGCCATTGTTCCCCGAAATCTGTCGGGCTGGATCGACGAGGAAGGTCAAGGTGAAAGTCGAGCCCACGCCCAGTTGGCTTTCGACGACAATGTCGCCGCCCATCAGGCGCGCCAGCTTGCGCGAGATAGAAAGACCAAGGCCGGTGCCGCCGAAGTTGCGTGTCGTCGATCCGTCGGCCTGCGTAAATTCCTCGAACAGCTTGGCCTGTGTCGCCTCGTCCATGCCAAGGCCGGTGTCGATCACTTTCACCGCGATACAAAGCCGGCCATTGGCGGCAGGCGTGCTGGATACGCGGACGTTGACGCTGCCGTGGCGTGTGAACTTGATGGCGTTGGAGACGAGGTTCGAAACGCACTGACGCACGCGTACAGGATCGTAGCAAAGATGATCCGAGAACTCCGCATTGCTCGCAAGCGCCAGCCCGATGCCACGCTCGTCCGCCTTGGGCTTGAACAGCTTGTAGACCCGGCTCAGCGTATGCATGAGATGACCGTCGATCGCCGAGACCTCGAGTTTGCCCGCCTCGATCTTCGACAGGTCAAGCACGTCGTTGAGAATGGCCATCAGCGTGTTGCCGGAATCGCGGATGGTGGCGACCATGTCGCGGACTTCCGGATCGAGATCCCGCATTTCCAGCGCCTGCGTCATGCCCAGCACGCCGTTCAGCGGCGTACGGATCTCGTGACTCATGTTTGCCAGGAACTGGCTTTTCGCCAGCGTGGCCGCCTCGGCCTGGTCGCGCGCCGCCTCCAGCGCGATCTTGGCCTTCTGCACACGCGCGTTCTGCCAGACGAGGAAGAAGGTGAAGCCCGGCGCCGTCGCGAGCGTAATGAACGCAGTCATCAGCGGCGTGTACGGCGTGACGCCCGGGAACGCCACGACGTTGACGAGGTAGTCGAGGCCGCACACCACGGCGAGGATCACCGTGGAGAACATTGCCGTCTGGACGAGATACTTGCGAAGCATGGGAGACGCCGGAGGTAATCTGGCATCCACCATACAATGTCTTGGTAAAGACTTTTGCGTGCGGAAGTTAACGCCGCATTCGCTTCTGTGGCGGAGCGAATGCGTTTTGCGTTACTTCACATACGCCCGCACAACGCTTTCGAGAAAGTCGCGGCCCTCGTAGAGAGATTTCACGCGTATCTTCTCGTTAAGACCGTGTGCATTGTTTTCGCCGGCCACCGAGAACATGCCGCTCAGGCCATAGGTCGGAATGCCTGCGTTCATCAGGAACCGGCCGTCCGTCGCGCCCGCGATCATGAGCGGAGCAACCGGCGCCCCGGGCCACATCTTTTTCGCCGCGTCCCGAATCGGCTTCATGATTTCTTCCGTCAGCGGCGGCGCAGAAGAACCATCGCGGCGGCGGACAATCTCGACCTTCACCTGGGGATCGTTGACCGTCTTTTCCAGCGTCTCCTTCACCTGCTCCGGCGTCGTGCCCTGCATCACGCGGCACGACAGCGTCGTCAGCGCCCGCTGCGGCAGCGCATTCGGAGCGTGACCCGCTTCGAGCTGGGTCGCTACACAGGTGGTGTGCAGCGAAGCGTTGTAGGTCGGATCGTTCAGCAGGACGGCGAGCGCCTTCTGGTCATCCGGGTCCTTCGCTACGGCCGTCATCGCCGCGCCAATTTCGCCGCCAAGCAGCGGGCCGGTGATGCGGAAGTACTCGCGGTTGACCGGCGTCACCTGCACCGGGAAGGACAGTTTCGACACCTTTTCCGTCGCCTGCATCAGGCGGTAGATCGCATTGTCCGGCACCGGCCGCGAAGAGTGGCCGCCCGCGTTGGCGACCTCCAGCGTATAGACCTGGTGGATCTTCTCCCCTGCCTGCACCTGCAGCACCATCGGCTTGGCGGCGTCGGACAGAAGACCGCCGGCGCCCTCGTTCAGCGCGAACGACACGTCGAACAGGTTGCGGTGGTTCTGCAGGATGTAGTCGATGCCGTTGACGCGGTTCGATGTTTCCTCGCCGCAGGTCAGCGCCATGACGATGTTCCGGCTCGGCCGGAAATTGCGCTCCTGCTTCAAACGGATCATCAGGTCGAGCCAGACCGCTGCCTGCCCTTTCATGTCCGCCGTGCCGCGGCCGTAGAAGAATCCATTCTCCTCGAACAGCGTGAATGGATCGCGCTCCCAGTCCTCACGCCTGGCGTCGACAACATCGATGTGGCCCATCAGAAGGATGCCCTTCTTCGCCGGGTTCTGCGCGCGAAGGGTTGCAACAATATTGCCGTCATCCGGCTTTCCGGGCGGGATGATCATCTGGAGGTCGCCGGCCGAATACCCGGCCGCCTTCAGCCGCTTTTCCGCCGCCTCAACGACCTTGGTGCAGGAGCCGGTCGTCGGTGAGGAATCGATCTCGACCATCTCTTCGTAGATTTCGCGGAATGCGGCGCGGCCCGCATCGCCGTTCTGCGCCAACGCCGCCGGCGTAACAGCCCCTACAACAGCCATTACGGCTGTGATTGTTCTCAAACGCATTGGAAACCTCGGAATCTTCTCTGCGCGTTCACTGTCACGAGCGGCGCGTGCAAGACAAGTCCGGGGAGCCGCCTTTGCTGTCAGCGATTTGGATAGGAGACGCCGAAGCTCTTCAGCCGCTGATGATAGCGTAGCACGGCTGCGTGTACCTGTTCGGGAGCAGCGAGGACGCTGGCTTCTGTCACGCGGGAAACAACGCGCACCCGTCCTTCCTTGTCCTGCATCAGCAGGCCGGCTTTCACCATGGCCGTGATCTTTCGGCGCACAGTCTCGCGCGGCAGGTCCAGCCTCTCGGCTACGAGCAGGCGCGAGATCGATCCGCGATACGCTTCATCGGGGTGGACAGACGTGAGCGCCTCGGGCGGGCTCTCGTCGGCCAGCAGGAGAGGGCGCATCGTCGCCTCCATGATGCAGAGATAGATCATCAGGCTTTCGGGATCGACGTCGGTGCTGGTGCGGGCGATGTGCCAGACGTCGAGCAGCAACTCGAGCGCTGCGTAGATCTTCGGGCGCACGTCCGGCGAGATGGTCTTTGGCATGATGCACTCTTGCTGCGAGCCGCTCACCCCGCAATGCGACGGCTATGCTCTACCCAAAATGGGTAGCGTAAGGTCCGCCTGCCGAAATCTCGGGCTCCACGTAAATGCCGACTGTACCCATAATGGGGCGCTCTTCGTAGTCAGCCGAGACGTGCAAGCATGTTCGGTTTACGTCCTCCGCATAGCAGCGATTGCATGCCCCTCCGTGCGACGTGGGGCAGGCAAGGTGACAGGACGCGCATGTCTTTCGAACAGCCGACCGGATCCGTGGTGTTGAGATGCCGTGGGTGCGGCAAGATTCATCGTGTTACCAGGTCTCCGGTTGACCGCGCG
>DATBNA010000158.1:0-2751 GCA_036554545.1 Hyphomonadaceae bacterium | reverse complement strand
GGCGCCCGGTGGAGGCATGTCCTTGCGCGGATTCGGCGAGGCAAGGCTGCGCTTCGAGAGCGTGAGTTCGGATCTGCCGGCCGCCGAAGAAGACTTGCTGACGCTTCGGGTCCAGGCGGGCGCAGAAACGCAGCTATCGGAGAGAACAACCCTAGTTGGCGAGTTGGAATGGGTTGCGGACCTCTATCGCGACGAAACCCAGGACGGGCCCCCTGGACCGGTCATTCCCGACCGCGAAACGCTCGAGATCAATCGCCTGCAGCTGACGCACGATTTCGGCGCCGGGCAGGTTGTTGCCGGACGACAGCGCCTGGCATTCGATGATGAGCGGTTCGTCGGCACGTCCGCCTTTCGCCAGAATGAGCAAACCTATGACGCGGCGCGTGTGTCGCTCCCGAGGCTGGGCCCGATCGCTGTCGACATGGCCTATGTCTGGCAGGTGAATCGCTTCCTTTCGACCAGCGACGTGGAATCCCGGTTCAATGGCGACACCTGGCTTCTGAATATCAGCGCCGACACGCCGGCTGGCCGGCTCTCCGGATACCACTATGCCCTCGACCTCGACGACGGGACCGGCGCGCCGCTGGACGAGGTCAATTCAAGCGTCACGTCGGGGATTGGCATTGCCGGGCGCCATTACTGGAACAACCTGGGCGTGGGCTGGCGCGCCGATTATGCACATCAGCGCGACTACGCAGGCAACCCGCTCGAATACTCGGCGGACTACTGGCGCGCCGTGGGCATGCTCGATTTCAACTGGGCTTCGTTGTCAGCAGGCCATGAAGTCCTTGGCGAAGGCGGTCCTCGCGCTTTCCAGACGCCATTGGGCACCAACCACGCCCGCCAGGGCGCAGCCGACATGTTCGTGGTGACGCCGGTCTCTGGCGTGCGTGACACGTTTGTCGAGGGTGTCTGGCCGCTTGACGCCATTGGCCCGTTGCGCGGCCTCACAGCCACTCTGCGCCATCACTGGTTCGCCGGGGACATCGCAGGCGAGGATCTCGGTTCGGAATGGGACGCATCGCTGCGCGCGGCCATCGCCGGCGTGCAGGCTTCCATCGAGTATGCCGCCTATTCCGCCGACAGCTTCGGCGACGACACACAAAAGCTCTGGCTCTCGCTACGCAGGAGTTTCTGACGATGGATCAGATGAACCGCGTCGCTGCGGCAGGCGACCAAAATGTCTGGGCAGATCAAATCCGGATCGGAATACGCGCCATGAGATTGAAACAATCGCTTCTCGGTATGGCCTTCGGCGCGTCCCTGCTGGCGCTTGGCGCCTGCGAGATGTTCCAGCCGGCGACGCCGCCAGCCCCGCAGATCGAGGCGGACGCAGGGGATGTGGTGGACGACCGGGAAATCGTGGTGCTGGCGCGCACTTCGGCTTCCGCACTTTCGCTGATGCAGAAATCCGCCGCGCGCGGATATGCGCTGAAGTATCGCGAGGAGCTGGAAGATCTCGACCTTGTCCTGCTGGTGCTGACCATTCCGGCGAACATGCGCGGCGATGCGGCCATCCGCGAGCTGGAGAGCCTCGAGCCAGGCGTTTCTGCCGGTGTGAACCACGCCTATCATGTTCCCTCCCCCGGCGCGGGCGCGACAGCAGGCGGCGGGCGGGACTACGCCGGCAAGCTGCTGGAATGGCCCGCAGGCGGATGCCGTGCCGACCTGACGATAGGCATCATCGACGCGGCGGTAGATACCAGCGATCCTGGCCTTGCAGGCGTTTCGATCTCGGCGCGAGACTTCACCGGCGGCGGCCAGCCCGGCTCGGACCACGGCACGGTGACGGCGAAGATCCTTGCTGGCGGCGGGCGCCTCAGCGGTGTGCGGCTCCAGGCGGCCGCGGTGGTCTCCGATCACCGCATGGCGCGTGCGGCCGCCGGCGTCGACAGCATTGTACGCGCGATCGACTGGATGAAGGGCGGCGGCGTGCGGCTGGTGAACATCAGCCTTGCCGGTCCCTACAACAAGATCCTCGACCGCGCCCTCAGCGCCGCCATCGCGAAAGGAATGATCGTCATTGCGGCCGCCGGCAATACGGGTCCAACGAGCCCGCCGCGCTATCCCGCGGCGTTCGATGGCGTGATCGCAGTCACCGCGATCGATGTCGAACGCAGGATCTATGACGGCGCCGTACAGGGCGAGCAGATCGATTTCGCGGCCCCGGGCGTCGATGTCTTCGTGCCCGCCGGGACCGGCGGCAGGTACGTCACGGGGACGTCGATAGCAGCGCCGTTCGTTGCGGCCCGGATTGCCGCGGACCCCAACATTGCGTCCGCAAGAACGTCAGCGGATGCGATCAGGGCGCTGGCGAGGTCGGCGCAAGACCTCGGCGCGGCCGGTCGCGATGCTGTCTACGGGTATGGCCTTCCCGCTCTCGGAGGCCACTGCACACCCTAACCGCCTCAAAAGGGGGACTCGCCGGACACTGGGGTCAGGATGTGTCCGGCGAGTGGCGCAGGCCTCCAGTCGGCATTTCTGGAAGGCGGCCATGCGCCAAGGGAGCCTCAGAAGGCGTAGCGGAGGCCGGCCGTGATGGAGACGCTCGACTTCTCTGCGTCGTTGACGCTGTCGAGCGCGCCGGCGGTGAGATTGAAACGCTGGATCTGGGTGTCGCCGAACTCGACCATGCGCACGTCGGCAAGCACCGACCAGTTCGGCGTCAGGGCATAGTCCACGCCGCCGACAAGCTGATATGCCCAGGTTGGCTCCGCACTTGGAATGGCGATCTGGGCATTCGAGGGATTT
>DATBNA010000042.1:0-4104 GCA_036554545.1 Hyphomonadaceae bacterium | reverse complement strand
TACGAGAACATGGCGGGCCTCTGGATCGTCGGCGAGGACATGCCGCAGGCGACGAACCGCGTCACGCTCTCGTCGGAGAAGGACAAGTTCGGGATGCCGGTGCCGAATGTCCACTTCGATGACCATCCCAACGACATCGCCATGCGCGACCATGCCTATCGGCAGGGGCGCGCCATCTACGAGGCCGTCGGAGCGACCCGCACGTTCCCGACGACGCCGTATCCGTCGACGCATAATCTCGGCACGAACCGGATGAGCGAGAACCCGCGGGATGGGGTGGTGAACAAGTGGGGCCAGTCCCATGACATTCCGAACCTGTTCGTCTCGGACGGCAGCCAGTTCACCACGGGCGGCGCGGAGAACCCGACGCTGACGATCGTCGCGATGGCCATCCGACAGGCCGAGTACATCGCCAAGCAGATGGGACAGAACACGATCTGACCCGGTCAGTGCCGGTACAATCGGAAAGGAGGGCGGTTTCGGACGAAACCGCCCTCCTGTTTAACGACTGGAGCCAGAGACAAGACATTCGCGATCCCGTTAGCGAATTCGGCGCCAAGGTCGACGCCTATTACCGGATTGCTCCCACCTCGTGATCGACCGCTGTGCGCCGCGGCAATGCGCACCAGCGCCGCAGCAGAGCTGAGATCGATCGTCTCGCGAGCAGCCTTGTCGGAGCACAAGGTCACCTGAGCCCGCGCCCCCCGTCAGATAATGCCGCCGCCGATAAAGAGGCGGAACATCGCAATGGCGAGGACGGCCAGGTTGATGTTTCGTCCGGTGGTCTTGTCGGAGAGCAGGCCGAGCACCAGCCCGACGGCGACGACCGGGATCACCAGCCAGTTGAGCCACCCGAGCAGCGGGATGAACGCCACCAGCGCCGCAACCAGGGCCACCAGTCCGATAAGTGTGGAAATCACGTTCATTGCTGGCTCGAATCCGGCTCGCTTTCGCGTTCGCCGAAAGCTTGGACAGGAAACGCCGAGCTGGCAATCCGCTGGCAGGATCGCGTCCTTACCGGCGTGGCAGCTCCTGCATCGGGGGAGGGCGGTGGCGGCAGCCGGAAGGGCAGGATGACGCCGAGCTCGCCGGCGCCCGCCCGATATGGCGTTCGCCTGCCATTAGGCATTTCTCAAACACGCCCGCCTAAGTTGGGCCTTTGACGTCCTGTCAGGCCCGACGGAGACCCGCCGATGTCGGCTCTTGTTTCCAGCCATGCCCAGCCGCTGCGATGGACCTGGCTGCGCAGCGCCCGCTTCGACCTGTTCTTCATCCTGGGGCTTCCGGCGCTCGGCGTCGGCACGGGCGCCCTGGTGATCGCCTGGCCGCACCTGTTCGTGCCGGTGCTGATCCTCGATCTCTGGTTTCTCGGCTATCACCACGTCATCTCGACTTACACGCGCCTCTGCTTCGACCGGAAGAGCTTTGAGAGCTCGCGCTTCCTGGTATTCGGGCTGTTGCCGCTGGTGGCCGGCGCAACCCTGCTGGTGGCCGCGGTCGTCGGCCTGTGGGCGATCGTCAGCGTCTATTTCTATTGGCAATGGTTTCACTACACGCGCCAGAGCTGGGGCATCTCGCGCGCCTACCGCGGCAAGGACCGCGAGGCGCTCTATGAGGACGGCTGGTTCGACCAGGCCATCTTCTATGCGCTCCCGGTCCTCGGCATCCTGGTCCGCTCGCACCAGGATCCGGGCACCTTCATCGGCCTGGAGTTGAATGTCGTTCCGGTGCCGGCGTGGCTGGTGTCGGCCTGGGCCGTCGCGACCTGCCTTCTCCTGACCGTCTGGCTCGTGCGCCGCATGCAAGCCTGGCGCCTGAACCGGCTGTCGCCGGTGCACACGCTGTACATGCTCAGCCATTTTGCGATCTTCGCGATCAGCTACCTCGTGATCGCCGACATCACCTATGGCTGGCTGGTGATCAACATCTGGCACAACGGGCAGTACATCCTTTTCGTCTGGCTGTTCAACACGCGGCGCTTCAAGGACGGGGTCGATCCGGAAGCGCGCTTCCTGTCCTATATCAGCCAGCCGCACCGGCTCTGGCTTTACGTGCTGACCTGCATCGGCATCACCGGCGTGGTGTATTGGGCCGTGCTCGGCACCCTCAACGCGCTGTTCTTCGCCGGGCTGTCGGCGACGATCGTCCTGTATCAGATCGTCAACTTCCACCACTACGTCGTTGATTCGCTGATCTGGAAGGTGCGCAAGGCGCCGATCCGCCAGACGCTCGGTCTCCACGGCTGAAGCGCCCGGCCATGGCCAACGCGAAAGCCCGGGCCGGCCGCTATTTCGCCTTCGCGCCGCGCGCCGGCGACAATGCCTGGCTCGATCTCGTGCGCACCATCGCCATCGCGCTGGTCCTCGTCCGGCACGGCTATCAGGCGAGCGCCGCATCGCAGGATGCGGCGCCGGCCTTCCTGCACGCCCTGGCCATGAACGGCTGGGTCGGGGTCGACCTGTTCTTCGTCCTGTCTGGTTACCTGATCAGCCGCCATCTCCTGCGCGCCGGCTTCGGCACCGGCCGCTTCGTCCTGTGGCGCTACCTCGCGATGCGGGCATTGCGCATCGTCCCGGCCTACCTCGCCGTGATGGCCCTGATCCTGGTCGCCGCCTTTCCCCTTTACCGCGTCGACCCTGTCCATCTCGATGTGCGCGTCGCCTACCACCTGCTCTTCCTGCAGGATTATCTGCCCTCGAACATCAACGTCGTGTTCTGGTCGCTCGGCGTCGAGGAGAAATTCTATCTCGTCGCGCCGCTCCTCGTCTGGCTCGCGCTGGTGCAGAAGACGCTTGCCCGCAAGCTGCTCGTCCTGTCGCTGATCGCCGCCGTGTCGCCGGCCCTGCGCGCGTGGACTTATGTCCAGGCGAGCCCGGCGGACTACGTGCATTTCTTTCAGATTCTGCGCAGCCCGTTCCACGCCTGCCTCGAGCCGCTCGTGGCGGGCGTCGCCATCGCCGTGGCGCAAACAGCCGGCGTTGTGAGGCCTTCCCAGGCGGCGGGCCGGCGCCTCTTCGCCCTGGCGCTGCTTGTCCTCACGGCGTGGCTCGTGAGCCATGAATTCATGCGCACGATCGGCGCCTTCGACGCCGTGCTGCAGCCGGCTGGCATCGCGGGATTATGCGGCCTCGTCACGCTCGCCGCCATCCGCCTGAACGGCACGCCCGTGCCGTTCGAGGCGCTGTCCCGCGTCGTCGCACGCCTGAGCTACGCCCTTTACCTGGTGCATTATCCGCTCGTGCCGCTGGCGCTCGCCGTCAGCGCCGCGGCAGCCTCGCCGGCTGTCGCCTTCTGGGCGGTCTACCTCGCGATCGCCTTCGCTGCCGCGGCGCTGCTCCACTGGGTCATCGAGAAGCCGTTCCTGAAGGTGAAGGACGAGCTCTCGCGAGGCGCTGCTCCGCGCGACGTTCCGGTCGGGCGACTGGCCTCCTATGACAACGCTAGGGCCGGGTGACGCGCGGACCGCGACGGCCCTCGCCATCGCGACGGCGCACGAGCATGCGACGGGCGCCGTCGATGATCGTGGCAGTCCTGCACCGCACGCGAACCTCAACTCGCGGCGCCGCTGCCGCGAGCCGAGGCCGAGGAGTGCTGCATTGGACCGAATTGCGCCCTCCTCGCCAGAGCGCAACACGTAGCCGCGACGCCGCTCTTGACAAAAATCAACGTCCGCTATGGCCCGGATTGAGGGCGCGCATCGGCGCAAGCGGCTGACGCCGGCGAATTCCGCCGCGCTGTGATTGCTCCCGAGGCGCTTGCTGCGTCGCGCGGGCGGATGGCGACGCCGCACGACGAATGGGGCCAAGCTTACTGTATTCGCCCGTGTGTCAGCGCACGATGGCAATCATGGCCGACGGTTATACTCGATTCGTCTTCAAAAGAGACAATCCAGGCCACAACCAGAGCATGACCACAGGAGAACATGACCATGTTCCACAAGCGCCTTCTTGCACTCGCCGCCGTGTCCATCGTTGCGGGCGCGGCGATGACCGACGCAGCTCTCGCAGCGCCGCGCGGAAAGCACCGTTCGTGGCAGGTCGACCCTCTGTACGGAACGGCGCAGTATATCCACGACGGCTTCAACGACGTCTGCGTCGTCAACCG
>DATBNA010000045.1:0-4700 GCA_036554545.1 Hyphomonadaceae bacterium | reverse complement strand
AAAGCGGCAGGGCAAGTGGCGCTGGATGCGGTCCGCGCGCTGGGCCGACGCGCGGTGGTCGGCAAGGGCTGGGCAGACCTGGCGCTGGCCGATGACCGCGGCGATTGCCTTGCTGTAGCTGACATCAACCAGCAGGCGCTGTTCAAACGCGTGGCTGCGGTCGTGCACCATGGCGGCGCGGGAACGACGACCGCGGCGGCTCGCGCCGGCGCGCCACAGGCGATCGTCCCGCAGATCGTGGACCAGCCCTACTGGGCCGAACGCGTGGCGAAGCTGGGTATCGGTGTGGCGCATGACGGTGCATCGCCGACTTTCGAGTCGCTGTCGGCTGCGCTGAAGACTACGCTGGCGCCCGAGACGCGCGCGCGGGCGGCAGAGGTGGCCGGTGCGATGCGCGGGGATGGGGCGATGACGGCGGCGAGGATGCTAATGGAAGAACCGGGATCGCACTGACGCCCCGGAGCCCTTGTCCTTTGACGGACGCACGTGTTCCGCGCCGCTCAGGACGATGGCTACGAGAGAAACGCCGTTGAGGCCCGCCGCTTTGGCGTCTAGACTGATGCAATGCCAAACCGCGCTGCCCGACGACGCGCCGCGAGCCAGCACAAGCCGATCCGATCAAAGGACCGCCAACAGATTGTGCTCATGATTCTGCTGATCCTGGGCGCCGCTGCGGCGGCTGCCGGACTGTTCCTGCTGCGGTAGAATCAGGCGGCCTTCTCGACGAACACGGTTCCCGCCGAATAGCCGGCGCCGAAGGAGCAGATGAGGCCCTTCTCGCCGGGGCGAAAATCGTCCGAGTGCTTGTGGAAGGCGATGATCGATCCGGCCGAGGACGTGTTGGCGTAGGTGTCGAGGACCGTGGGGCTTTCGTCTTCACTGGCTTCGTGACCGAGCACACGTTCGGCAATGAGCCGGTTCATGCCGGCATTGGCCTGGTGCAGCCAGAGGCGCTTGAGGTCCGTGGCCTTCAGGCCCAGCCGGTCCATCTCCGACGTGATCATGCCGGAGACCAGCGGCACGACTTCCTTGAAGACCTTGCGGCCTTCCTGGACGAACAGCTTGTCCGCCTTGCCGACGCCGGACGGGTCGCCGCGATTGAGAAAGCCGAAATTGTTGCGGATGTTGTTCGAGAACTGCGTCTTGAGGTGGGTGCCGAGGATCGACCACGAGCCCCTGGGCGCAAAGTCCTCCGCCTCGATCAGCACTGCGGTAGCGACATCGCCGAAGATGAAGTGGCTGTCGCGGTCGGTGAAGTTGAGATGGCCCGAGCAGATTTCCGGGTTCACCATCAGCACCGAGCGCGCATGCCCTGCCCGCACGAAGTCGGCGCCAGTCTGGATGCCGAAGGTCGCGGACGAACAGGCGACGTTCATGTCGAAGGCGAAGCCCTGCGCACCGATGGCGGCCTGCACTTCGACAGCCATCGCCGGATAGGCGCGCTGCATGTTGGAGGCGGCGCAGATGACGGCGTCGATGTCCTTCGCCTCGCGGCCGGCCCTGGCCATTGCTTCCTTCGCGGCGTTGACGGCGATTTCGGCGAGGATGGAGATCTGGTCGTTGGGACGTTCCGGGATGTGCGGGCGCATCACCTTCGGGTCGATCACGCCGGATTTCTCGACGACGTAGCGCGACTTGATGCCCGACGCCTTCTCGATGAATTCGACGGAGGAGTGCTGTTTCGCTTCCAGCTTGCCAGCCCTGATCTCCTCGGCATGCTCGGCGTTCCAGTTGTCGGTCCAGGCGTTGAGGCTGGCGACCAGCTCCGCATTCGAGATCGAATAAGGCGGGGTGTAGAGCCCGGTCGCCGAAATAACTGGACGCGTCATGACTGCACCTGAGATTGACCTGTCACGTTTATGCCCGCGCCGCGATACCGTCGAGTCGCAGCGTCATAAGGTCCGTGCCGCAACGTCACGAAGGAGAGACGTTGCCCTACCCTTTGCTCAGACACTCGATAGCGCCGGGATAGCCCGGCTGGTCGATCATGACCTGCGCCAGCACGCTGTCGCGCAGGTAGGCGCGAAGATCCTGCCGTTTGAGGTCGATGTCGCGGGCGCGAATCGCGGCGCAAAGCGCGGCGCGCATGTCGAAGATCGACCCGCCGGCGCGTCCAAGCAGGGCATGGAGCGCCTGCTGTTCCCAGGCCTGCGCATCCTCGCCGAGTTCGAGTTCGCGCAGGACAATGTCGAGCGAGTTGGCGGCGACGCGAGCGAGGAAGCCGTCGCGCCCCGGAAGTTTCGAGGCGACGTCGTTGCGCAGGAAATCGCGCACGCCGATGAGGAGTTCATCCGAGCGCGGCAGCTCGGTGGTCGATAGCGTGCGGCGCGTGGCTTCGGAACGCCGCCCCCAGTCAGGGATAAGCATATTGACGCAGTCGATCTGGCATTCGGAGCTGCGCCGGCCAATCACGGGACGCTCGAGGCTGGTCTCGCGACCGTCGCGGTAGGATTGCGCCATCGAAAGACAGCCCACCGCCCACCAGAAAGAGCCGAAGACCTCCCAGAAGCGGACGATGTCCTTGTCCACCTTCTTGCCGGCGATCGACTCATAGCCTTCGAACAGCTCGTCATACTCGCCGAAGCCGCCGACCGGCTTGTCGGCTACGCCAAAGCGCCAGGAGCGGGTGCACAGCCAGCCGAGGTCGCGCATCGGATCGCCGATATGGGCGAGCTCCCAGTCGAGCACGGCGACGACGCCCTTCCTCGGGTCGACCATCAGGTTGCCGTTCCTGAAGTCGCTGTGGCAGAGCGCGAGCTTGCGCTTCTTCGACGGCAAATTGTCGAGCAGCCACATGGCGGTGAAGTCGATCATCGGCTGGGGCGTTTCCAGTTCCAGATAGGCGGCGTGCGTCTTGCGTACGGCATGCTCGGGCGTGAATTCCTCGAGATCGCCGTCGAGATGGGCTTCGTCGACATCGATCCTGTGCAGCTTTGCGAGGATTTCGCCGCACTGGCGCGCCAGCGTCTTGCGCGCTTTCGCAAACTCGCCCGAACGTGCGATCTTGCCGCCCAGCGTCTCTCCCTCGATCCACTCCATCACGAAGCCTGAGCCAAGCCCGTCGTCCGGCTCCAGTACGACCAGCACGTCCGGCCCCGGCACGCCTGCCTTTCGCGCCGCCGCAAAGAGGCGCGCTTCAACATCGAGGCCGGGCCCCTGCTTCATCGCGGACTTGCCGTCGTCCGGCGCACGGCGAAGGCACAGCAGACGATCGTCGCCTTTCAAGGTCGCTGTCAGCTTGTAGGTCTCGCGGCTGGCGCCGCCGGACAGGCGCTCACAGGCGCGCAGCGCTTCGAAGCCGCGCAGCCGCGCCTGAAGCACGGACTCAAGTTGCGCCTGGTCCATACGCTACTCCGACACGCCTTTCGGCGCCCGCTGGTCCATGAAGCCGAACATGTAGCCAGCGACGCGCCGCATCTGGATTTCCTCGGCGCCCTCCGTGATGCGGTATCGCCGATGGTGACGGTAGATATGCTCGAACGGCTTGTGACGGGAATAGCCAAGACCGCCATGCACCTGCATGGCGCGGTCGGCCGCCTCGCAGCAAAGCCTGTTCGCCCAGTAATTGCACATGGAGACTTTGTCAGAGACGGTGAAGACGCCCTGCGTGTCCATCAGCCATGCCGTCTTGTGGATCAGGGCGCGCAGCATCTCGCATTGGGTCTGCAGCTCGACCAGCGGGAACTGGATCGCCTGGTTGGACGACAGGCGTTTGCCGAACGGCGCCCGGACATTGGCGTAGGCGACCGCTTCGTTGACGCAGTACTGCGCGGCGCCGAGGGACGACGCCGCCTGGCGGATGCGGTTTTCGTTGAAGAAGTGCTGGACGACCTGCAGGCCCTTGCCTTCGCCGCCGAAGATCGCGCTGTGCGGCACACGCACGCCTTTCAGCGTGATGTGGGCATGGTCGCTCGGCATGTTGAAGGTCCAGAGGTACTGCTCGATCGTGAAGCCGGGCGACTTGATCGGGACGAGGAAGGCGGTGATGCCGCTGGCGTCGCCAGCCTTGCCGGAGGTGCGCGCCATGATCATGTCGTGGCTCGCCTTGTGGACGCCGGTGTTCCAGGTCTTTTCGCCGTCGATGATCCACTCATCGCCCTCGCGGCGGGCGACGGTTTCCATGTGCGTGGCGTCCGAACCGTGTTTCGGTTCGGTGATGCCGAAGGCGAAGCCGCGTTTGGCGGCGACGAGATCAGTCATCCACTCCTTCTTCTGGGCGTCGGTTCCGTAGTGCCACATCAGCAGGGCGCCGACGCTGTTGCCGACGATGGAATGCTCGTTCTGCAAATCGTTGTGCAGGCCGAGGCCCTTGGCGGCGAGATGTTCGCGGATCACCGCCATGGCGAGGTTGCCGCCGGCCTGGCCGCCCATCTCTTTCGGCAACGCGAAACGGAAATGGCCGGCCTTGTCGGCGCGGTTCTTGGCTTCGCGCAGGAGGTCTTCCCATTCTTCGCGTGGCAGGCCGCCGCGATCCCAGTCGGTGCGGGCGTGGTCGCGGCGATGGTCGAAAAAGCGGATGTTGTCGTCCGCCTGCTCGAGCGGGCGGATTTCAGCTTCGATGAAGCGGTCGAGCTCTTTGAGATAAGCCGCCAACTCTGGCGGCAGGTTGAAATCCACGAAGAACCCTCCACATCAGCCCGCTCATCCCGGCGAAAGCCGGGACCCAGGACGGTCCGCCAACCTTGTCCCGAATTCAAGCT
>DATBNA010000026.1:0-2359 GCA_036554545.1 Hyphomonadaceae bacterium | reverse complement strand
GTCGGCCAGGATCTTCTGTTCCGCCAGCGCCGCGGCGACCCGGCTCTCCAGTGTCTCGTTGAGTTCGTGCAGGTTCGCCAGCCGTGCGCGCGCCTCGTACTGGCGCCGCCGCCCGCGCAAAGCTGCTTCCGCCAGACTGATTAACGTCGTCGGATGGAATGGGCGTTCGACGAACGTGACGTTCCCCAGCGTCCTCAAAAGCCGCTTCGCATCGGGATTGCGCTCCAGCCCGCCGCCGCGCTGGGTCAGCAGGATGAAGGGGAAGTCCGACCATTCGGGCTGGGATTCCAGCCAGCCCGCCAGCGGATGCAAGTCGGCTGTGCGGATTGCCTCTTCCGTCACCAGCGCAAACCCGGCGCCGCCTTCGAGTCCCGCAACGAGCTCGGCCAGCCCGACGCACACAACACTTCGGATGCCGGCCTCTGCGAGCATGTCGGCGGCCACCCGTGCATCGCGGCCGGCCGGCGCCAGGATCAGTGCACGTTCGGACAGGTGCGGGATCATGCTGAAGCGCTCTTGTCCGGCCGGCTCCTTCTTGGCGCGTCGTTCAGCAGCGATGGGTCCTCGCCTACGACGGTCGGCACGCCGCGCAGAACGCCTTGGAAGTTTGCCAGCGGCTCTCCGAGGGAAAGACCGCGGCTGTCAATCTTGTATTCCCGGATAGTGTCCTCATGGGCGCTGGTGCGCTTCTTCACCACTGAGATCGCCCGGCGCACCCGACCATACGCCTCGAAATAGCGCAGCAGGATCACTGTGTCGGCGAGATAGGTGAGGTCTACGGGTGATTTCATGTCGCCCATCAGCCCGTGCTGCGCGATCGTCAGAAAAGTCGTGGCGCCCTGCCGGTTGCAGTACTGCAGCAGCTCATGCATGTGCAGGATTAACGCTTGTTCCTCCGGCATCGCCGCCTGATAGCCGTTGAGGCTGTCGATGATGATCGTCCTGGCGCCCGCCTCGATGCACCGGCGCACACGCTGCGAGAACTCGCCCGGCGTCAGCTCCGCCGCATCCACCTGTGCCAGGATCAGCAGGTTCTTGTCGATCAACTCTTGCAGGTCGATACCGAGCGGCTTCATCCGCTCCGTCAGCAGGCCCAACTCTTCGTCGAACATGAACAGCGCAGATATTTCTCCGCGCCTGGCGGCCGCAGCTATGAAGGTCATGACGATAAATGACTTACCGGAGCCCGCCGGCCCAAGCACCAGCACGCTCGAGCCGCGCTCCACGCCTCCGCCCATCAGCGCGTTCATCTGCGGATTGTTGGTGGACAGGACCTCGCGCCGGAAATCCTTTTTGTGCTCAGAAGACACCAGCCTCGGAAACACCTGCACGCCGCCGGTCAGGATGCTGAAGTCATGATACCCGCCCCGGAATTTCTGCCCACGATACTTAATCACCCGCATCCGCCGCCGTTCCGCGCCATAGTCAGGCGACAGCTCTTCCAGCCGGATCACCCCGTGCGCGATGCTGTGCATCGTCTTGTCGTTCCCCTCCGAGGTCAGGTCGTCCAGCAGGATCACGGTTGCGCCGTGCCTGGCGAAGTAGTGCTTCATCGCCAGCACCTGCCGGCGATAGCGCAGCGAGCTTTGCGCCAGCAGCCGGATCTCCGACAAGCTGTCCAGCACCACGCGGTGGGGTTTCAATTTCTCGAAGGCCTCGAATATCCGCCTGGTCGTCTCACCCAGCTCGAGATCGGAGGAATACAGCAGGCTCTGCTGCTGGTCCTCGTCGAGCAGGCTTTCCGGCGGCAGCAATTCGAAAACGTCGATACCTTTCAGATTCCAGCCGTGCGATGCGGCCACCGCTCCCAGCTCGTCGGCGGTCTCGGCCAGCGTGATGTAGAGCCCGCGCTCGCCGGCGTCCCGGCCCGCCATCAGGAATTGTAGTCCGAGAGTCGTCTTGCCCGTGCCCGGATTGCCTTCGAGCAGATACACGCGGCTGCGAGTAAGGCCGCCTCCCAGCACGTCATCCAGCCCTTCAATTCCGATCTTGCTGAACCCGGAAGACGTCCCTTCAGGCGGTCCTTTCGGCATTCATTTCCCTCCGCCTACCCCTTCGGCGCACGCGCGATGGCGCGCAAAGGCGCCTCGCCGTGACGCCACTCTAAAATGCACAGGATGCATGAGCGGTTCCGAAGGCGACTTGCCGAATGCGAATTCCCGGCACTGCGCGGCTCTTCATGAACTGGTTGGCTTTTGGCCTGTGGCAAGCTTGTCAGGAGGGCTGACGGCGCAAAAAACCGCGCGAGATCCACCGATTTCGGATTGCGTTCGCAAAAAACTTCGCGGACAAATTCAAAGCGTGAGCAAAAAAAACAGGTGTGGGGTCTGGCGCGAGTTTTCCCCACCCTTCCTTCCCG
>DATBNA010000018.1:0-5937 GCA_036554545.1 Hyphomonadaceae bacterium | reverse complement strand
GTCACACCAGCTTCTCCGGCGTCCGGCCTGACAATCCGGACCGGCTTGAAGTAAGCCAGCAGCCGTCGTCGAACACATGACTGACTTTTCGCTAGCAAACGCGCCCGCCACCCCCCGTCACCGCCGGCTGGCGCTGACTATCATCGTCGCGATGATCGCGGCCTACATTGCCGTTATCCCGTTTGCGTCCATCCGCCTGGCGGAGGTCGACAGCTTCGTTCCGACCCTGTTCGCCATCATTTTCGTCGCCGACCTCGTCACCGCAGTCTTGCTGTTCGCCCAATTCAGGGCGTCGGGCCTCCGCCCTCTTCTGGTGCTGGCGTGCGGCTATCTCTTTTCCAGCCTGATTGTCGTTGCACATTTGCTGACCTATCCCGGCGCGTTTTCGCCGACAGGTCTTCTTGGCGCCGGACCGCAGACCGCCGTCTGGCTCAATCCATTGTGGCGCTTCGGCTTGTCCGCAGGGTTCGCGGCCTATGCCTTTCTGAGACTTCGCGACGAGCCTCTCAGCTCCACGCGATGGGCGCCGCGATCCGCCATTCCATGGGCCGTGGCGATTGTCGTTGCTGTGGTGGGCTCGTTGATTTTTGCAACGACGGTGGGGCACGACCTTCTTCCGACCCTCATTTCCGGCGGGCGGATGACGCTTGCGGCACGCATCGTGTGCGCCGTCGTTCTAGCTGCGAACCTGACCGCCTTCGTCCTGCTGATGCGCACGCGCGGCAGGTCGATCCTCGATGTGTGGCTCGCCGTTGCCGCCGCTGCGCTGGCGGCGGAAAGCACGTTCATATTGTTCGTTGCTGCGCAGCGCTATGACGTTGCGTTCTATGCAATCCGCCTGATCGCGCTGCCTGTTTCGAAGATTGTGCTGTTTGCCCTGCTCTGGGAGTTGTTGCGGCTCTATACAAACCTTGCGGCTTCAAACCAGGAGCTTCGGCGAGAACGCGCAAGCCGGCTGACCAGCGCGGCGACCCTGATGGGCGCAATCGCACATGACGTCAGGCAGCCCCTGGCCGCCATAAGGCTGCTGGCCTATGCGGGCCAGCAATCGGCCGGACGGCCTCCACTGGATGCCGGCGCGACCGGAAAGCTGTTTGCAGAGATAAAGGAAGCCGCCGGCCAGGCGAGCGAAGTGTTCGACGGCTTTCTCCGCCTTGTCAGGGGCGGCAAGCGCGACCTGCAGAGCGTGGACATGAACACGCTGGCGCTGGAAGCGATCAGCCTCCTGAAGAAGGATCTGGACGCCCACGATGTAGCGGTCGTCACGGATCTCGCGCCGGGCTCTCCCGTGGTCGAGGGACATCCCGGGCAGCTTCGGGAAGTCATGCTCAACCTGATGCAGAACGCGATCGACGCTATGGCGGCGGCGGCCAGTCCGCGCGTCATCACCATCAGGACGTCGCGCAAGGCGGGCGCGGTTTCCATCTCGATAGAGGACACCGGCGCCGGCATCGACCCAGCCTATCTGATGTCAATCTTCGATCCTTTCGTCACCACCAAGGCCAAGGGCACGGGACTGGGGCTCGCGATCTGCAAGATGATCGTCGACCAGCACGGCGGCAGGCTGACAGCCTCATCCGGCAAAAGCGGCGCGCGGTTCGAGATCACGCTGCCGGCGGGAACAGAAGCGCTGCCGGCCTCGGCGGCGGATGTACGGAAGGCAACTGTTCAGGCGACATCGCAAGGCGCCGCGGGCCTGGCCTCTTGAGGGCAAAAAAAACTGGGCAGGTCGTTGAATGTCAGAAAAGGGCCATGCCCGGCCCGATCGCCGCAGTCTCACCGGCGGCGGAGTCGCTCCTTTCGAGCCGTTCGAGCTGTGCCAGGAAGCAGCGGATTCTCGCCGACAGCGGCCGGTCGGCTAACCCGAAGCCTGGGATCGAAGTCGACGCACACGGTCCAGACCGCCTGCACCGCCACATCGATCCAGGCGCCGGGCCAGCACACCGCGCATATGAGGGCGAGGGCAGCGACGATCCGACCTTGACTTGGATCAGACGGCCCACCGAGTCATTTCGTGTATCCGGCAATTCGGCCTATGTCTTGGACATGCCTATAAAAATGGTCTCCGGCTGGGGCGTGATCCGCCTGCATCCGTGGCGGCTGGCGGGCATCCATCCGACTGAGCTTGAAGCCGAGCAGCACAGGCGCCGGCTTGGGCCCGCGTTCATCGTGCGCCATGGCGATGGCTGTCGCCGCACCGGAGATTTCTTCTGGGCCTCGCGGGACGAGTAACGTCCGCTTTACTGTCCGCGGCAGACCCTTACCGACAAAGCCGATGACGTGAATGGGCCGCCAACGCCTGGTTGGCCGCGTTCTTGGCAGTGGCGGGGTCGCTCTGAAGCCGCCGTTACCGTCCGGCCCGACGCTACGGCGTAAGATCGCCGATGGCGGTCGCTGCGGCTCGACTCCGGTTGGCGAAGGCTCAGGAAACGCTGTCAGTCAGGCGCTGCAGGCCGACGAATTTGGCATCCTCAAGAAATTTCTCTCGAAGGTGGGCCGGCAAGAACCACCGCGCCGCGCCCGGCAGATATTCATCCAGCAGGTGAAGTTCCGCCGTGAATTGGTTGGCGCGGATGCGCAGGAGATCTTCGATCAACGCCTGCAGCAGCCTCAGCTCCCGGGGGCGCAGTTCCGAACGGTGCAGGTCGAGATTCCACTGGAGTCGTTCCAGCGACGGCCAGCCCTGCAGCGAACCCGGAGGCAGTTCCTCCAGGCTTGGCGCGTCGTTCTTTCGCGAACGATACAGCCGCATGCCGAACACGCGACAGAGTTGTTCCGCTATCTGCTCCCTCGCCAGTCGCCGCTCACGAGACCGTCCGAGCGACAGCAACCACGCAACGACCGCTCCGACAAGAATTGCGTCGAAGACTCTCCACGCAAAACCAGTCAGCGTTTCGATTGAGAGAGGGGGCAGAAGACCTGAAAGGTCAGACATCGCCTAGCCCCTTGCATCTCTGCCCATTACCCTATTCATTCGGCTTCCACACCGCAATCGTTCTGGACTTGCGGTTGGGGATGTCCGCTTCGGCCAACTCCTGCCACTCGCTCAAGATGTCACGAACGACAGCAACTCGCCGAGGTCGGTCAGTCGAAGGAGGCTTGTGCATGGCCCTGGCTCCGACGCGAGCGCAAGCATTTGGTGTTTCAGGGCTCGAATGCGCGGGATGCGTCTGGGTGGGCAGCGATGATTGCAGCGAAGAGCGCGGCCACTTGATCGTCGGATACTTCCGGTGAGCCTTCAAGCGCCCGCTTCTGCTGGGCTGCGTCGCTGACGCCGCCCACAGTCGCGACCTGATGCGCGATGACCAGGTCCAGATAGGGGAAGACGGCGAGCACATGGCCGCGGTTTCCGGTCGCCAGGTAGAACGGCTCGCGCGTGCGCAGCGTGGGGAAGCGGCGGGATCCCGGACGATCGATCTGCCAGAGATAGCCATAATCGCCGAACCCGGTGTCCTGGCTGTTCGGCGGACGGCCTTCGCGCGTGTCGCGTCCTGAAAGACTCTCGCGTACCCAGCTCTCCGGGATCACCTGCTTCGAGCCCCAGCGTCCGCAGTTCATGTAAAGCAGCCCGTAGCGTGCAAGATCCCGCGTGGAAATGTCGAACACATACGCCCGGTGCGAGGAGACATTGCCGAACCTCTTTTCGGCCATCTGGTCGGCGGTGGTGTAAGCGACATCCTGCGCGCGAAAATCCTCCATGCCGATCGGCGAGGCGATCCGACGCTTGAACAGCGGGCCGATCTGTTCGCCGGCCGCCTGCTCGACAATCGTCCCCAGGGCGTTGAAGTCCCAGTTGTTGTAGATCCAGAAGGCGCCCGGCGGATAGAGATCCTTGCCCGCGGCGGTCTCTTCCTTGGCAAGCTCAGCGCGCAGCTGCTTCCATCCGCCAACCTCGTAGAGGGCGGAGTGAAAGATGCCGGAACGCGACATCAGCAGATCGCGCAATGTCGCCTGACGTTCGGCGGCCGTCAGCGGCGGCGAGATGTCGTCGATGCCCATCTGCGCCAGCGTTGCGTCGATGCGGAGCCGCCCATCGCCGACAAGCTGGCCGATGAGGGACGAAAGAAGCCCCTTGCGAACGGACTGGGCCGTATATCGGGCCGAAACATCGCCCCAGCTGGCGATCAGCTTGCCGCGATGAACCACCATGACCGCCGCGGACGGTTGGGCGGCGAACAGGTTCCGCGCCTTCTCCAGCTTCGCCCCGACCCACCCGGTCGTCACTGCCGGTTCTTTCCATGTCGCGGCCGGAAGGGAATCCACACGGCCGCAGGCCGGCCACTCGGCCACGGCGGGCTGCGCCGTCGCCACGAAGATGGTTGCTGCAAGCAAGGCCCGAACACTCATGGCGCACTTCCCGGGGAGCTGTTTCTTCCGCCAACAGTGGGTCCTGCAGGATGCGGGCGACAGACGCCGGGTGCTATGAATCCTGTCCATATTGCGTGTTTGGACACGTTTTTTGTACCTCGCGCCCTCGAAAGGCGGACGGGGTCAGCCCCGTATGGCTCCGGAACGCGGCGTAGAACGCCGATCGCGATCCGAATCCGGAAAGAAGACCGATAGCTTCCATGGAGGTTCGCTGTTCAGCCGGCTCGTGAAGCAGGCGTTTTGCTTCTTCAACCCGGAGTCTCTGCAGATATTCCGGGAAGCTGGCGCCCCGGACAGCCAGCACCGCGCGGGAAATCTCGGCGGGCGTAGCGCCGAGTTCTTCCGCTACCTGCGCGAGCGTAAGCGCTGGGTCACGCAGCAGACCCTGTCGAACCAGCCGGTCGTCGAGCGCCCTCGCAACCGCCTCCAGAGCAGGCGAAGGCGCCGGGGCCGGATCGGTTACAGGCCCCAGACTGCGCGCGCCCGAATAGACAAACGCCGCAGCGGCCATGAAGCATGCTGCGCCAATCAGCGGCACGATATTGCTGATTGCCTCAAGTCCCGGCCAGGCCATCCGCACCAGCTGGCCGATGTGAACGAGGCCCATCGCCGAGATTGTCGCCAGCGCCATGCGCCGCGCCGCTTCCGTGCGCCGCCCTGCCGGCCGGACGCCCAGCGCCAGCACAGCAGCGTAGGCCGTATAGCCCATCTGAACCAGCACCAGCCGCTCGACCGTGAAAGCGTCCAGCGTCCATGCGGGCGACACCAGCGCGGCCACAAGGAACAGAATGAGCGGCGTCATCAGAACCGGCCCGAAGTGTCGCAGACCGAGAAGACGGCTGAGGAACATGACCAGCAGCGGTCCGGATGCCAGCGTCAGGATTCCTTCCGCCAACGGCGCGATCTGCGTTCCTCCCAGCAGGCCGGAATGGTCGAGGGTGATAACCACCACCGCTCCCGCCGCCACCAGCAGGAAAGCGGAAGCATAAAGACCCGACGGCTGACGATGAACCAGAGAACGATGCGCCAGCGTGCTCGCCAGCAGGAGCGCGTTGGCTGCCGCCGCGAGTGGAAGGGCGACAATGAGGAGCGTGATCCATGTCATCCTCGCACTATTCTACGGACGAACTCGGGTTGGTAGAGAGTCTTCCACCGATTTGCAGCCATTCTGCGGCGCCGCCCGCACTGAAGGCGGCTCGGACTGGCTCCTCCCAGACCGCCGCCGACATGGCGCGGGATTTCATGGAGAATCGCGAGCAAGGCATGAGTTGGTCAGTCGGGCGGGTCTGAAGCAGCGACACGCACGGACGAATGACGGGTAAACGGCCAGATCTGCCGGCCAAGCCTCTCTGTTCGACTGGCCAATAGTCGCCGAGAGCTGCCGTTTGCCAGTTTCCAAACCGACGCGCGCTGAGCCGCAGGCTCGTCGGGGATCATCCGCGGGGTCGGGTCTATCCCATCCTTCCAGCCTATTTCACTGGCGACACTTTGTAGGTCCAGGTCCAGCCATTGGCCTTGTCGGTAATGACGATCGTCGACGTTGCTGCGTTGACCGTCACGTCCTTCCCG
>DATBNA010000336.1:0-3852 GCA_036554545.1 Hyphomonadaceae bacterium | reverse complement strand
AGGTAATAGCGCACCGGGAACACGACCGCGCCGTAGAGCGCCGTCCCGATCAGGCCCAGCAGCACGCCCGATGCAACCACGCGGTCCGCGTCCGGCCTGGGCTCGACGCCGACGCTGATCGACAGGATGTACCAGAAGGCCGCGATCCAGATCGGCGCCAGGAAGGCGAGGTCGATCCAGCGGAAGGGCGGAACGTCGTTCAGCTTCCGCCCCGGGCCGGTATCGGTGACGCGGCCGACATAGGCCTTCGCCACCTTGGGCGCGGACCGGGCCGGCTGCTCGGCCTCTTCGATGAATTCGCCGACCGCTTCGTCGAGGTTCTGCTCCTCGTCGTCCGCTCCGGGCGCCGCGGCCGGCGCCGGCGCCGCATCGTTCGCGGCCACGGGCGCGAGCGTCTTCGACGGCCGTCCGCCTGCCAGCCCGCCTTCGGATTTCCCCGCAAGAACCGCAAGGTGCTCCACCAGCTCCTCGACCCGGTCCATCGGATCGGGCCACATCTGGATCCAGTTGCGGTCGGCCAGCTCGTAGAGATAGGCGCCGCGCGGCTGCGTGTTCTCGATCAGGATCGGCACCACCGGCTTGCCGAGGCTGTCGGCGACGGCCAGCTCCTTCTTGAGCTGGCGCGAGTTGTTGCATTCTTCCGAGAAGAAGATCGCCAGCATGTCGGAGTGGGTCAGCGCCTCGACGATCACCTCGCGCCAGTCCGCGCCGCCGTCGATCTCCGCATCGTACCAGACGCCGACGCCGCGCGCCTCGAGCCGCCTTACGACAGAGGCCACCAGCTCGCGATCCGTGCGGCGATAGCTGATGAAGATGTCGTATTTCATAGAGTGTCCCCGCCCCGGCGGTTCCCCCGAGGGGCAACGTAACAGATCATCCCCGGATGGCGAGCGGATGACTGTTACTGCGAGACGCGCAAACCTTAACGATACAGGGATTGCCCGCGCTGAATCTGCACAGTTGCAAGGCAGGGGTTGCGGTGTGATATCTGACCTGCAGGCTGGTGGTGGACGAGTTCCTCGCCAACCCGGTCAGGTCCGGAAGGAAGCAGCCGTAACGAGTTTCGCTCGGGTCGCCGCCAGTCTGCACCTCAAGTCTCAGCCACGCTATCCCCCGGAAATTTCAAAGGTTAGCGCGTCCATCCCGGGCCTCGGGTTGGCTTATCCGCGCGCCATGGGCCATATAAGGAGCATGGCGTCCAGGAAGCCTCCAAAACCGCCCGAAGATGGCCCGGGCGCGCACGAAGAAAACGTGCGCGACGATCGCACGGCGTCGATGTTTGGCGACGAGCCTGCAGCAGGCGGCGGACCCGGCGCCTATCAGGTTCTGGCGCGCAAATACCGCCCGACGCGCTTCGAGGAACTCGTCGGACAGGAGGCGATGGTCCGCACGCTCACCAACGCCTTCAAGACCGGCCGCATCGCCCATGCCTTCATGCTCACCGGCGTTCGCGGCGTCGGCAAGACAACGACCGCACGCCTTCTTGCCCGCGCGCTCAACTACGAAACGAAGGAGGTGCACGCGCCTTCGATCAACCTCGCGAAGGACGGCAAAGGAGAGGTTCACGGCCCCGCCATCATGGCGTCTCAGGACCCGGATGTGCTGGAACTCGATGCTGCCTCCAATACCGGCGTCGACAGCATGCGGGACCTGCTCAACGGCGCCCGCTATGCGCCGGTCTCGGCGCGCTACAAGGTCTACATCATCGACGAAGTCCATATGCTGTCCACCGCGTCATTCAATGCGCTGCTGAAGACGCTCGAAGAGCCTCCGCCGCATGTGAAGTTCATTTTCGCGACGACCGAGATCAGGAAAGTCCCCGTCACGGTCCTTTCGCGCTGCCAGCGTTTCAACCTGCAGCGCTTCTCGACCGAGGCGCTCATCGATCACCTCACTACGATATGCAAGAAGGAAGGCGCTTCGGCGCAACCGGAGGCGTTGGCGTTGATAGCGCGCGCAGCGGAAGGCTCAGCTCGTGATGCGCTTTCCATTCTTGATCAGGCAATTGCGGGTCGCGCGCTTCTGACACAAAGCGGCGAAAAAATTCTCGCCGAGGATGGCTCTGTAATCACCGACGAGGGGGATATTACCGTCGAACAGGTCCGCGACATGCTGGGCCTCGCCGACCGCACGCGCATCCTCGACCTCCTCGAAACCATCATCGCCGGCGATCACAAGGCCGCGCTTACCGAGACCGCATCTCTCCTCGAAGCCGGCGCCGATGCGCCTGTGCTGCTCAAGGACCTGATGGATGCGGTGACCGAAGTCTCCCGCGCCCAGGCGTTGAAGGACGCTTACGCCTATGCCGGTCCGCCTGAATGGGTGAAGCGCACGCGCGCCATGGGAGAGAAGCTGTCGGCTGCGCAGTCCGCACGCATGTGGCGCCTGCTGCTTCAGGGCTTCGAGGATTGCGCGCGCGCGCCCGATCCGCCCGCCGCCGCCCAGATGGTCGTGCTCCGCCTTGCCGCCGCCGCCAGCCTGCCTCCGCCAGAAGATGCGATGAAGCTCATGGCGGGTGGCGGCGCTGTGCCCGCCCCAAAGTCCCAGTCTGATAGCGGGCGTGAGCCCGCGCGCGCGTCGGCGGATGCGCCTGTTTCATCGGTTGGCGATCTCGATCTCCCGCACGACGAGGAACCACACCACGGCGTGCGAATGTCGAACCTGCGCGAGATTCTCGCCGAGCTCGAACGCCAGCGGAAGATCGAACTCAAATACGATATCGAGCGCTATGTGCGCCCCGCCGAAATCGACTTCGGCCATTTCAACTATACCGCCGCTCCGGGCACGCCGCGCGATCTCTCGATGCGCATCAAGCTGTGGCTCGAAGCGACCAGCGGCGTCGAATGGACCGTCATGCAGTCCGGCGACGGAGCGCCCGAAAGCACTGCGGAACGCCGCCAGCGTCGCGGCCGCGAAAAGCTTGCGGCGGCTGAAGCCCATCCGCGCATCGCCGAGGCCCTGAAGGTATTCCCGGGGGCAAAGGTGCTGCGCGTCGAGGACCCCCAGACAGCAGATGAGGCGCAGGACGAGCTTGATGACGCGCCTGCCCGCGCCAATGTCATCCACGTGGATTTCAGCGGCGGCCGCGCCGGGGATGACATGCCGCCCGACTTCGATCCGAGGTCGGACGACGAGATGTCCTATGAAGACAGGGAGAATGACGATTGAAAGACCTGTCCGATATCATGCGCCAGGCGCAGCAGATGCAGCAGCGCCTTCAGGAAGCCCAGGAGCGGATGGAGCAGATCACCGCTGAAGGCTCATCCGGCGCCGGCATGGTGAAGGTGACGCTCAAGGGCAAGGGCGAGCTCGTCAGCCTCGTCATCGATCCGTCCATCATCAATCCTGGCGACAAGGAGATCATCGAGGATCTCGTGAAGGCCGCCCATTCCGACGCCCGCCGTCGCCTCGACGACGCCATGGCCGAAGCCATGAAGCAGGCCACCGGCGGCCTCGGCGGCATGCTCCCGGGCTTCAAGCTGCCGTTCTGATTACTTCTTGTCTGCTTTCGGCCGGATGCGGCGGAAGATGCGCCAGGCCAGCACGCCGAACGCCAGCACGGCGCCGCCATAGAAGATGTAGGCCCGGCGGTCTTCCCGCATCACGAAGTCGACCACCGCCGACATCGCGCCGGGGACGATAAGCACCGCGAACCCGATGACAGGGATCAGGATCGCAACCGCAATCGTAACGTAGTCGCTGAACTTCAGGTCCATGACGGCAGTCTAGCGCTCAACTTCCCCCACCGCATCCCCCGCGCGCGGACGCATGCCAGCCAGTCGTGCGCGCAGCCTTCACCTCCCCCTGAAAAGGGGAGGTCAGCTTTTGCGAAGCAAAAGATGGGTGGGGATC
>DATBNA010000639.1:0-4769 GCA_036554545.1 Hyphomonadaceae bacterium | reverse complement strand
ATGCGGTTGTTCACGACGTTGATGATTGGCGCCGCGTGATGCCAGAGCTGGGCCGCCATGACCGGCGCCGTCTCGCGGCCCCCCGGCGTGGCAGGCGCTTCCTGTTTTTCGCCCGGATAGCCTGTCACATGCGCCCACTCGAAGCGCAGCTCTTCTGCCGTCTTCGCAGCCAGGCCGAACCAGCCAAGCTCATGACCGACCGGCTTGTCGAGTTCAATGGCTGCGACATCGCTCTGAAGTTCGAAGCCCTCCTGCCAGCGCGGATGAATCCAGATCTGGGTCGCTTTGACCCCGCCATAGGGCCGCTGCGATCCGTTCAACGCCGGTATGATCTCGATCTCGTTTGGCGCCGAGCGCTTGTCGCGCGGGAAGACCACATGCCCGGCCGTCAGCAGGATATTCGGGCCGATCAGCGCGCCGGTTCCGACCGAGAGCCGCGAGCCCCAATAGCAGCGTATGGCGCAGATCATTCGCCACGGCGACATGTTGGTATCGAAAATGCGCGTCCGGTCATCAAGGCCGACGATGCTCTCGCTACCGACTGCCTTCACTTCCTCCGCACTCGCCTTGCCCGAGCGCAGGATCTGCGTCGCCACTGGCGACATGCCGGTGGCGCTCAGGCCTGGCATTCCGGTCAGGAGCCGCGCCGCGCCCGCTTGAGCTGCAACGGTTCCGCCGATGGCAATTGCAGCGCTCTTCAGTGGCGTCGCCGCCATCGCAGCTGCAGTCGATGCGATTGCGCGCCAGCGCTTCGGCGCGCCAGGCGCTGCTTCGGCGTCACCCAATGCTTCGCTTTCGGCGATGGCCGCCCGTATGCTTTCGATCCAGACGCCTTCGTTTGCGGCGTATGCGCCTTCGCGACCGCGCAGCCGCGGCATGTCGGGCAGGCCACGGCGATGCACGCCAAGCAGGGCATAGTCGTTGAAATCGAAGACCGGACTCCCCGAGCTGCCTTCCTTGGTCGGGGCCTTGTAGTGCATGCGCACGGGATCGGGTGTTACGCCGCTGACGCGCCGCGATCCATCCGCCCGCGCCGTTACGTCACAGCCTTCAGGCGCATCGTGATCGAGCAGGATGTTGTCGGCGAACGAGAACGAGAGTTCGCCGGCGGCCGGGAAACCGATCACATAGACACGGCCAATGCCGCTGTCGTCGGTCATCCGTGGCGGCAGCCCGGTGCGCGGCAGCATGCTCAGCGCCTCAACGCCTTGTGGCAGGTCGCCGGCGAGTTCGAGAACCGCAATGTCATGGGCGTCGATATCCGATTCCCAGAGCACGCGTGCGAACGCCACGCGACTTTCCCCGGCTGTATCCGGGTTGACGAACAGGGCCTCGCAGAGTTCCGCCCGCTGGCTCGCGCGATTGGGCCTCGACGAAATGACGTGATTGTTGGTGACAATGACGGGCTTGTCGCCCCAGGCCTCGTTCAGCAGCTTGCCGATGATGGCAAAGCCGCTGGCAAACCCCTTGTCCTCGCCGCCGATATTCGTGTGGATGCGGCACACGGCGCGTGCGCGGGCGAGTCCGTTGCGCAGCGCCTTGAGGCCAAGGGGCGCATTGTTCTCGAACACCTGCTGCAGGCCGCGCATCGGCTCGCCTGGCGGAGTTGCGGCGATCTCCCGGCCAATCAGGCCGGCCTCCTTCGCCGACATGCTGACCTGGCTGGCCTCGAACATAGGCGCTCGCGCCTCGGCCGGGAGCGGGAACGAGGGCGCCGCTTCGCGAACAGGCAGGCGCGACACCTTCGGATCGGTCGCCGCACGCGCTTCGCCTTCACCCAGCTTGGCGATGATCGCTGCCTTGAGAACGCGAATTGACGCTCCCGTCGCAGCATCATCACCTGTCAACTTCCACACTTCCTCCAGCTGGCGAACCGCCGAATGCAGCTGGAACAGTGTTACCTGTCCATCAAAGGCAAAGGCGGCGTAGGCCTGCGCAGCGTCCTGATGGCGGCCCAGCGCGACAAATGCTTCGGCTCGCGTTGCCCAGGTCCAGCCATCCTCATTCTTCGTGTGAGAAAGGACGTTGAGCACGTCATCCGCGAGCGCCTTGAGTCCGGGGTCGCCAGGCGTCACGCCGTCGATGACGGCGCGGGATCCAATCGCAAGCGCATTGACCGCGTGATACGCAGTGGCCGGAGACTTCTCCGCCTGCCAGACGTGCATGTAGGCGGTGAAGGCGCGCTCGAGATAAAGCGCCAGCATTGCGGGCTCTTCGCGCGATTTGCCGGTGACGCCGTTGACGTACATCTGCTTGTAAATGCGGCCGACTGCCGAATAGCCCTCGCGGCCCTTCTTCGTCTTGGCGCCCCACGCCATCATGCGTCGTGCAAAATCCAGCGCCGTCTCGTAGACGCCCAGCTCGATCAGCGCCTGGATTTCCCAGCGCTCGATGTCGCCTTCCTCGTCCGTGAGGCCATAGGACATCATCTCGGATGTCAGGACATAGAGGTCGTCGAACGCCCGCGTCTCGAACAGCCGCCGCGCGAAAGCCTTGAGGATCGGGAATCCTTCCGCACCTAGCGCGCGCGCCCGGGCGATGATCCGCAGGAGATCGGCCAACGGCGTTCCGCCGTCGAACTTCCAAAGCTTCGGAACCAGCGCCGCTATGTCGGCCTGTAGCGCCTCGACCTCGCTGTCCGCAGAAGGCAGCACGGCTGCCTCTGGAAATTTCCTGGGAGTGATCGGGATTGCGGACATTACCTACCTACTGCGCCGCCACTGAGTCAGGATCTTTGGCGCGGACTTCCCAGAGCGAGAAGTCCGGAGCAGCAGCGCGCAGCACTTCACGATCCGGGCTTGCACCGAACAGCGCAGTTTC
This sequence comes from Hyphomonadaceae bacterium, assembly GCA_036554545.1. Lineage (GTDB taxonomy): Bacteria > Pseudomonadota > Alphaproteobacteria > Caulobacterales > Hyphomonadaceae > UBA7672. Next base: position 1,949 of record DATBNA010000639.1, on the reverse strand, counting down.
GCTGTCGGTCCCCGCGGGGGCGCGGATCAACAGCGGCTTGATGTAAGTGCGCAGCGACACCAGCCGGTTCATCCAGCCGCGCAGGAAGGCGCCGAGCTGGGGTTTCCGTTCGACGATCAGGCGGTAGAACCGCTCGCGCTGCAGCAGGCATTCATCGATCAGGCCCGAAATGTTGGCGGCGGCGGCAATCATCCGGGCCCGGCTCTTCGGTCCCCATTTTCCATCGCACTGCGCGGCCGGAACGCCTGAAGCGTGCTGGAGGAACTTGATGGCCTGTCCCGGCCCGTGGTTGACGGCGGCGTCGAACATCAACGTCGAAAGCGCTTCGTTCGGCATCTCCGCGCACATCGCCGGCCGCCAGTAGCCGTTGAAATAGATCTCCTTGATCTCGTCGACGGTCAGCTCTTTCACCGAGCGCTTCGGAATGCCCTTCCGCTTGCGATAGGCGTCATAGGTTGCCTGAGTAACTCCCTTGTTTGTGGCGCCGCCTGGGTCGGCCGGGTGGTCGACGAAGCCGCCCTCGTGATGGAGCACCATCTCCAGCGCGCGATTGAACGCCGCCGGCATCGCCATTGTCGCTGCTGTGCGTGCTGCTGTGGGCAGCGTGAAGTTCTCGGCGCCTTCGAGGAAGAAGGAGAGCGATTCCGCCATGTCCCCCGGATCGCCATCTGCAGACTCCGCCCCGGAAAGCACAGGCGCGAACTTCTGCTGCGCCGCCTCAACCAACCGCTTGGCGTCAACGCGGGTAAGATCAGGAGAGGTGATTGCCGTGATGCGGAACAGCTCGATCGCACCGACGATGTCTCCGCCATTCAGCGCGGCATCGCGTATCCGGGTCCATGCCTGGTTGAGATCTGGCAGCAGCATCCAGTCCGGTCGCGTCGCTTCGCACTGCAGGCGAAGAACAGCATAGGCCGACTGCAGCGGACCCTTCGCGTTGACGAGCTGGTTGCTCGCCGAATCGAAGCTCAGCCCGCCGACTTCTTCACGCGAGTCCGTGAAAGCGACCAGCCCGCTTGCCACCGGTGCACGCAGCGTACCTGCATAGCGCCCGAGCGCCTGCAGCTTGTCCGTATCGAGCAGTTCGCCGAGCGCCTGCGCGATCCGGTCCGCCGTCTGGGCGACGCCGTCGACAACTTTCCTCGCGACGGCCGCTGTCGGCACAATCTGGCTAACGAAGCAGGCCGCGGGCGATGCAGCCAGTTCGCTCGCAACTTTCAGTGCGCCGGCGATATAGTCTTTCTCCTTCACCATGCCGAGCGTGAAATCGACAGTCAGCTCCTCGCGCGCAATGATGCGCGGCGTGAGTTGCAGGTCGACCACCTGCACCCGATCCTTTCGCGCAAAGTCCGGCTGATCGGCCGTCGCCGTCGGAAAGACGCCAAACAGCGTCTTCTCGCCTTCGAGCGCGATGTGCTTGATCGACGACCAGACTACAGGCGCGAATTTCTGCGCGCCAAAGCCTTTGCCCGGCAGGTGGATTGCCACCAATGCCACGGAAAAATAGTCCTGCTCGGGACGGAAATTGGGTCCGCGTTCCCCCAGCGGAACCATCCTGAAAGCACCCGTTCCCCTCGACATCGCCTCTGTCCCTAAGGCTTTTCCGATTTTGTTAGCACGCGAGTCCCGGCATTTACAGCCTTGGCGGCGCCTTGCTTTTCTTGCTGGCGCAATCGCTTGCACACGCGCCACACAGGCTTAGCCTGCACTTATCGGGACGGAGTGGGAGATGCAGGAGTCCGCTACTGCAGCAGGAGGCCGGCCGGGCGACGCCGGCGGCGGGGCCTCGCTCTTCCTGTGGTTCATCACGCTCGCGATCGGCGCGGCTGCAATGGCGGCGGGCGGTTATGGCTGGTGGCTGGAAGAGAACGCTGCCGGCAGATGGGACGGGACCTGGAACGACTGGGTCGACGTCGCTGTCCGGGCAATCAAATCGCTTCTGCTCTCAG
>DATBNA010000590.1:0-1748 GCA_036554545.1 Hyphomonadaceae bacterium | reverse complement strand
GCAGAAGACGCAGGCGCCCGACAGCGGCTCCGTCAACGCGGGCTTCATCCTTCGACTTCGCTCAGGATGAAGCGGCGAGATTTCACTCGGTTCGAGACCGCAGGGGCCTCACGCTTCGACGCGCGATCGGCATGACGGCTCCTCCTGCGTTATCGAACGGAGCGCATCTGTCATCGCTTCATCCTTGTAACTTGAGTTCGCCGTCATCGGGTATGAATGGCGGTGTGGTGATGGATGGGGGACCGTCTCATCCTGGGGCCATTGAGCCCGTCGCTCAGCTTGGTTTCCCATCCATCGTTCGTCCATCGAACCCGAACAGTCGCCAGGGCCGCAAGGCGAGCCCGTTTAGACAAGGCAGGGTGAGCATGGACACGGTCATCGTCGGCATCGATGTTTCGAAGGCACGTCTGGACGTCCACGTTCTGGCGAGCGGGCAAGCCTTCGCCGTCGCGCGCGACGGCGAAGGCTTGGCGGATCTGGTCGAGCGGCTGCGGGTGCTGCGTGCGACGCTGATCGGGATCGAAGCGAGCGGCGGCTTTGAAATGGTGGTGGCCGCCGCCTTGGCCGGCGCCGGCCTGCCGGTTGTGGTGGTCAATCCGGCCCAGGTGCGTGCCTTCGCTCAGGCCCTGGGCAAGCGGGCCAAGAGCGATCCCATCGATGCGTATGTGATTGCCCGCTTCCTGGAAGCCACCCGCCCGCCGCTGCGCAGCGTGCCCGACGCCGACCAGCAGCTGCTGGCCGACCTGGTCGCCCGCCGGCGCCAGATCGTCCAGATGCTCGGCGCCGAGCGCCAGCGGGCCAAGCGCCATACCGATCGGCGCCTGCGCCGATCGCTCGAGCGCCTGATCCGGGCCCTGCAGAAGGAACTCGACGAGATCGACAGCGAGATCGACGATCAGATGCGCGGCTCGCCGGCCTGGCGTGCCGCCGATGAGCTGCTGCAAAGCGTCCCAGGCGTCGGACCCGTTGTCGCGCGCACCCTCATTGCCGAGCTGCCCGAACTCGGCTCGCTCACCCGCCGCGAAGTCGCCGCCCTGGCCGGCCTGGCGCCGTGGACCCGCCAGTCCGGCAAATGGCGCGGCAAGAGCTTCATCGGCGGCGGACGCCCAGCCGTGCGGACCGTCCTGTTCACCGCAGCTCTCGTCGCCGCCAGACACAACGACGAGCTCAAGACTTTCCATCAGCGCCTCATCGCCGCCGGAAAGCCCAAGATGGTCGCCCTCATCGCCGTCGCCAGAAAGCTCCTGACCATGCTCAACGCAATCCTCAGGGACAACAGGCCATGGCAAAACGCTTGACCCGAAAGACAGTCGCTGAGCGAAGTCGAAGGATGAAGCCTGCTGCATCGGTTGAGGCAAATCCTACAGCGCCTGCGCAGCCCGCCCTGGCGCGGTGCCCTCCGCCGGGACGTAGTCCGGCACGAGCCGCTGCAGGGCGGTGATGACCTGAGCATCGCGGCCGGCGCGCGCGGCTTGCGCCAGCTCGTCGATGCCGCTGCGCAGCAGCGGCCAGTCGGCCGGGCGCGGTCCGCTCGCGAGCCTGACGCCGGGGACGGCGGTGTCGGCGAGGTGCTCGCGCGGCCCGAACAAATCCTCCGCCAGCTTCTCGCCGGGCCGCAGGCCCGTGAACACGATCGCGATGTCTTCGTCGGGCCGCTGGCCAGCGAGGCGGATCATCTGCCGCGCCAGATCGAGGATGCCGACCGGCTCGCCCATGTCGAGCACGAAGACTCCGCCGCGGCCGGGCGC
>DATBNA010000487.1:0-14605 GCA_036554545.1 Hyphomonadaceae bacterium | reverse complement strand
TGCAGCGCCTTCGGTTCAAGCCGATCGTGCGCCTTGCCGATGGGGCAGCCTTCGGCATTCACGCCGAAACCGACATCTCATTTGAAGACACCGTCCAGCCGCGTCACCTGTCCGATGCAGCCCACCCGTCGTCCGCAGCGTGGCTCGGCGAACTTCTGGAGCGCGCCGGCCGCCTTGCCCAGGACACGGCGACCACCTTGCGTCCGATCTCGATCACATGCCCGATGGCGGCCCTGTCCGATCCCGACTCGGCCATGGCCGCCGAAGCCGGCGCCAAGCGCGCTGGCCTGCTTACCCAGGAATTCCGCCTCGACTTCCTCGACGCCTCGATCGTCGCGCTTGAGGACCTCGCCCTGGACCGCATCGATGCCTTCCGCCGCAAGGGTTTCCGCGTCGGCCTCGACGCCCGCAAGACCTGGCGCACGCCCATGGGCGCCCGCGCCCGCATGACGTTCGAAGCCGTCCGCCTCGACGCCAAGCAGATGGACCAGATGGAAATCCCGATGACGCGCCTGGAAGTGTCGTCTTCAGACGGCGTCGCCCTCATCGCGGAAAACGTGCGCTGGCGCGATGTCGAGAAGCTCGCCGACCAGGGCATCCATTTCGCCATGGCGCCGAAAGCCGACAGCTAGGGCCGACAGCTAGTCGATACCGCGATAATACTCCCCTGCCGGAACCGACCTGTTCACCCGGCCGGGATTCCACGGTCCCCACAACATCACCAGGTTGGGATGAACGCTCGGCTTCCTGGCCTTGCGCCAGGCTGGCGGCAGGCCCTGCCGGAAATGCTCGAACACCACCTGCATCAGCTTTTTCAGCGTCGCCGCATCCTTCCTGATGCACTCCGTCTCGAAGAACAGGAACCGCCGCACGCCGAACCTCTGCGCGCTGCGGCCGCGTTTTGAATCCCGCGACAGCATGAAATAGGCCGGCGACATCCATACCGGCGCCTCGTCCTGCGGCGCCTGCTCGCCCGACACCGACCAGCACTCCGGCGTCAGGACGCCAAGATGCACCAGGCAGTGGCCCGCACCGCGCTTGCTCAGCTCGAACTCGATCGTCGGCCACTCGATGGCGTCGCGCTTCTGGAAGACAATGCGGTTGCTTCCCGTCCATTCCGCAAAGCCCTTCGGCACGGCGTCGAGACGCACGAACCTTTCCGCCGCCAGCACCGGGAAGACGGTCGAGGAAAGAGCGTCATAGAGCCGGTTCACGTGGCGGGAGCGGCGCTCGAACTGTGAGTGCGCCACCCACTTCCGGTTCTGGGCAATCTGGCTCAGCGTACCCATGCCACCGGCATGGACCGAGGTGGTTAACCTCTCACTAACCATAACCCGGGGAGCCTGCCCCGTGGCTGATTCCGTCTCCTCTCCTGCTGCAATCCAGCGCGCCCAGGTCATGGCTGCGCTGCGGACCGCTTCCGCCGCGACCGGCGCGGACTTTGGCTACCTCGTCAAAACCGCCCAGCGAGAAAGCAACTTCGATCCGGCTGCGAAGGCCTCGACGTCTTCCGCCACCGGCCTCTTCCAGTTCACCTCGGAGACCTGGCTCAACGTGCTCGAGCGCTACGGCGCACAGCACAATGTGAAGAGCGAAGGCCTCACCCGCGACCAGCTCCTCGCCATGCGCAGCGATCCCGATCTCTCCGCCCGCATGGCCGGCGAGCTTGCTAAAGAGAACTCGAAAATTCTCGCCAAGAAACTCGGCCGACCCGCCACCGCCGCCGAACTCTACACCGCCCACTTCATGGGCCCGCAGGACGCCGCCCGCCTGATCAAGGCGGCCCGCCACAACGAGGAAGGCTCCGCCGCCGCCATGTTCCCGCGCGCCGCCCTCGCCAACTCATCCGTCTTTCGCGGCAAGGACGGCGACAAGCTCACGCCGGCAGAACTCTACGCAAAACTCACCGGCGTCGATATCGCGTCGGCGGACTCCGGCAAAGTGCCCGCTGGAACGTTCGCGCCTGTCACGACCTCGAAGGAAGCCGACCCCTCGATCGTCCTGCAGGCCCGCCTCGGCGCAGCGCAGCTGACCTCGAGCCTGATGACTGCGCTCTTCGACCTGCAAAGCGACAGCAAGAAAGCCTAGACTCTCTCAACGAGTCATCCTCGGGTCGCGCTTCGCTTGCCCGAGGGTGACTCAGACATTGTACTTCACGCCACCGCCTTGCTGGCCAGCATCGTCTCGACCTCGGCGGCGGAATAGCCCAGCCCCGCCAGTATCTCCCGCGTATGCTCGCCCAGCTTCGGCCCCGGACCCTTCGGCCCGTCGTCCGCGCCGACAAAGCGCGCCGGACTGCCCGGCGACTTGAAGCTCCCGCCATCCTTGCCCGGCATCTCGACAATGCCGCCCGCCGCATAGACCTGCGGGTCCACCGCCACATCGGCCAGCGTCTGGCACGGCGCCCAGGCGATCTCTTCCGCCGTCAGCCGCGCCGCCATTTCCTCCTTGGTGAACTTCGCGAACGCCGCATCGAACATGGCGGTGATCTCGGCTGCATGATCGCGCCGCGACTTGCCGTCCTGGAAGCGCGGATCGGTCTCTATCCCCGGCAGTTCGAACGCCCGCGCCATGCGCGGCAGGTCCTGCTTGCCCGCGCGCGCCACGATGCAGATCCACGCATCGTCCTTGGTCTTGAAGAAATTGGTCAGTGGATTGTACGCCTGCGTCCGCGGCCGCGTCGACGCGTTGCGCCCGAAGAAGAGCTGGATCGCCAGGTCCGTATGCAGCGTATAGAGCCCGGTCCGCAGCAGGCTCACATCGACCAGCCTGCCCTTGCCTGTCTTCAGCGCCTCGATCAGCGCCGCATTGATCGCCGCCACCGCCGCGATGCTCGTGGTGTGGTCTCCCGCCGCCGTCCGCACCGGAAACAGCTCCGACCCCTTCGGCGCCGTCAGCCGCGCGAGGCCCGAGCGCGACCAGAAGCTCGCCACATCGAACCCCGGCGCATTCGCATCCGGCCCCTCGAGCCCGTATCCGGTCAGCGCGCAGTAGACGAGCTTGGGATTCCGCCTCGAAAGGATCTCGTAACCAAGACCCGACCGCTCGATCCCGCCCGGCCTCACATTGGTGAGAAACACGTCCGCCGTATCCGCCAGCTTGCGGATCACCTCCCGGCCCTCTTCCGTCCGGGCGTCCACCACGATGGACTTCTTGCCCCGATTGTCGCCGTCGAAGGCCGGGTTGTCGGTTAAGTGTTCCTTACCTGTCCCCTTGGTCGGGAAGTTGGATCGCACCGGATCCCCGCCCGGGGGTTCGATCTTGATGACCTCCGCCCCCCAGTCGGACAGGATGCCGCCAGCCCCGGGCGCCGCGAAATAGGTCGCGTGCTCGATCACCCTGACGCCCTGAAGCAGCATCCTTTTCCCTCCAAAAACCCATGCCAGTAGCGCGTATGGTTATCGCCCGGCAACATCCTGTTAACCCGGTGCAGCAATTGTCATTTTTCCGGGTAGTTCAAGCCGCCTCAAAAGGGCGGAAGGCCCGTATTTGAAGGCCAGTGTATGACCATCGCGACCATGCGCGCCTCCCTCACGCAGGAGGATATCCGCCGTCTGGTCCGGGGCGACAGTCCCGAGGATCGCGCGCACGCGGCCCAGAAGATCTGCCGCCGCATCGACACCATCGAACTCACCGACGAGGAAAAGGAATCCGCGCGACAGATCCTAGACCTGCTGGCGAACGACACCGCCGACCTCGTCCGCCATGCGCTCGCCATCACGCTGCGCAACTCGCCCAAGCTGCCGCACGACATTGCGATCAAGCTGGCGAAGGATGTCGACGCCGTCGCCATTCCCATCCTGCGCAATTCGCCTGTCCTTACCGACGAAGACCTGGTCGAGATCGTCCTCGCCGGCTCGCCGGAAAAACAGGTCGCCATCGCCACCCGCCCTGTGCTCGGCGAAGGCCTCACCGAAGTCATCACGCTCTATGGCGCAAAACCCGCCGTCGAAGCTGTCGCTCTCAACGAGGGCGCCGCATTCTCGGATGAAGCCTATCACGGCGTTCTCAAGCGCTTCGAGAACGACAACGAAGTGAAGGGCGCACTGATCTCGCGCTCGAAGCTGCCGCTGCATATAACGGAAAAGCTGGTCGCCATGGTGACCGGCGAGCTCTTCGACCGCCTGGTCAACAAGCACGAGCTCCCCCCGCAGCTCGCCATCGAGATCGCCTCCGGCGCCCGCGAACGCGCCACACTCGATCTCGTGGAACAGGCGGGCCTCGCCTCCGACCCGCCGCGCTTCGTCCAGCAGCTCCATCTCAACGGCCGCCTCACGCCGTCGCTGATCATGCGCGCGCTCTGCCTCGGCCACATGAACTTTGTCGAGCACGCGCTCGGCGAGCTCGCCGGCATCCCCCACGCCAAGTCGTGGCTGATGATCCACGACGCCGGCACGCTGGGAATGAAAACCATCTTCGAGCGCGCCGGACTCCCGCCAGGCATGTTCACCGCCTTCCGCCTCGCCGTCGACATCTTCCACAAGACCGAGATGGACGGCGGGCCGAACGACAAGGAGCGCTTCCGCCAGCGAATGGTGGAACGCGTCCTCACCCAGTTCCAGGCCATCCCCCGCGCCGATCTCGAATACCTGCTGGAGAAACTCGACGCCCTCGACGAAGCCCGCCAGCAAAAAGGCGCGAAGGTCCCGGCGGCGTAGGCTCGGGTTACGTCTCTATCTGCATTCACCGCATTCCCCGCGCAGGCGGGGAACGCGGACTTCGTCCGCTTCCAGATCGGTGGATTTCGCGAGCCCAATCCCCCTATTTTTTCTTGGCGCCGGAAGAAAGATTCAGCGCCCGCTCAAGGCGTTGGGCCGGAATCGCCACGAAGCAAAACCGCACTTTGTCCTCGGGAGGAAAATCGCGGCGATACTACCGCCCATGTCATTCGCGCTGGAGATCACAAGAGAGGACACGCCCGCATCCGCGGACGGACCGACTTGGTCTGATCTCTGGCTGCTGCCACTCCTCCTGCTGGTGCAGGTGTTCGAGACATTCTCCCGGCATCTCGGCAGTCTCAAGAAGATGCGCCGCACGCGGCCCATGCCGACGGACTGGCGCAGCTTCTGTCCCGACCTGCGCAGGACCGAATGGGCGATCCGCATGCTCTGCCATGAAGGCGCGCGCCGGATCATCCTTGGCGAAGACCTCGATCTCGGCTCAATCAGCTTCGATCCCGAACCGCCGGAAGACTTCCAGCCGCCCACGCCGCGCTCGGCGCTGGCCATGCATCAGCGCATCGAAGCCACTGCCCGTTTCCACGCCGATCCCGAACGCTTCATCCGCCGCCACGCCGAGCGCGTGCGAGGCCGTACCGGCGATGTTCAGATCCTGAATCTGGCGCCGTCGGATTTCCCAAATCCGGATCCGCCGAATTTTGGAATTCCGGATACTCCATTCGCGGCGCCTCTCCCCATCGCCATCCGCGGCCCGCCTTAGCCGCCCCAGACTCACAGAATTCGCCCCTTCTCCCCTTGCCGGCCCTGCCTGCGAGGCCGCCCTCTCATGCCCGAATCACGGCAGCTTCCGCCCATGGCCGCACAGCGCCCTTCTTTCCTCGAATTCTTCGCCGGCGGCGGCATGGCGCGGCAGGGGCTTGCCGGTCATTTCGACTGCGCCTTCGCCAACGACTTCGACCCGATGAAGTGCGCAACCTACCGGCGCAACTTCCCCAACGAGCCGCTGGATGAAGGCGACATCTGGAAACTCGATGCGAGGAAGCTTCCGACAGCCGAACTCGCCTGGGCCTCCTTCCCCTGCCAGGACCTCTCGCTTGCCGGCGAACGCCGCGGCCTCAACGCCCCACGCTCCGGCGCCTTCTGGGGATTCTGGAACGTCATCGAGAAGCTTGGCGACCGCGCGCCGCGGACGCTCGCCATCGAAAACGTCGCCGGCCTTCTTTCATCCCACAACGGCCGCGACTTCTCTGCACTGGTCACGCAACTCGCCGACGCCGGCTATCGCGTCGGCGCGATGGTGATCGACGCCGCACTGTTCTCGCCGCAGTCGCGCCAGCGCCTCTTCATCATCGCGCACAAAGGTAAGCTTCCGCCCGGTCTCGTCGGCGACCAGCCCGACGCCATCTATCACCCTGCCGGACTCTGCGCCGCCGTCGAAGCGCTTCCGGACACGACGCACATGGCCTGGGTGTGGTGGCGCCTGCCCTATCCGCCCAAGCGCAATGTCGATCTCGCAGCGCTGCTCGAACGAAATCCGCCTGAAGACGCCTGGCGCTCCGAGGAGGACCTGCAGCACCTGCTCGGCCTGATGGCCCCTCTGCATCGCCAGCGCGTCGAGGCCGCGCTTGCCGACAGCAAGTGGCGCGCGGGCGCCGTCTTCCGCCGCATCCGTGTCGAACATGGGACACGCGTCCAGCGCGCCGAGATCCGCTATGACGGCATGGCCGGCTGCCTGCGCACGCCTGCCGGCGGGTCGTCGAAACAGCTGCTGCTCGTTACCGAAAATGGCCGCGCCCGTCTGCGTCCGCTGCTCGCCCGCGAAGCCGCACGCCTGATGGGCTGCGACGACGGTTACGTCCTGCCACAAAAGGAAACCGCCGCCCTCAAGGTCCTGGGCGATGGCGTCTCCGTTCCGGTCGTCCGCTGGCTCGGCCAGCACCTGCTCGGCCCGCTTGCTGCAGGACGGGTGGCGAAGGCCGCAGCCTGACTACTTCTTCTTTGCGGCTTTCTTTTTGGCAGGTGCTTTCTTCATTGCGGCCTTCTTGGCCATGCCTTCAGCCTTGCTCTTCCGTTTGATGTCCGCGCCGTGAGCCCGCTTGAAGGTCTGGATATCCTTGAACTGTCCTTCAGCATCACGGACCGCGTACAACTTGGTCCCCTTGGAGCTGCGATGGGTCGTCCTCGCCATGATCGATTCCTCCGACTCGTTGCGATTCCCGCATGACAAATCTACCTCTCGCCTGTCCGGAAACAACCGCTGATGGCCGACGTCTTCACCCCTCGCGAACGTTCCGCCGTGATGCGGGCCGTGAAATCGTCGAACACGACGCCCGAACTCGCCGTCCGCCGCGCCGCCCATGGGCTCGGCCTCCGCTTTCGTCTTGGCCGCACGGACCTTCCCGGCAAACCGGATCTGGTTTTCCCTTCACGCAAGGCCGCGCTCTTCGTCCACGGCTGTTTCTGGCACGGCCACGATTGCCCGCGCGGCGCGCGAATGCCCGCCAGCAATCGCGACTACTGGCGAGCCAAGATCGGCCGCAATGTTGCGCGCGACCGCAAGACGCTGGCGGCGCTGAAACAGCAGGGCTGGAAAGCCCACGTCATCTGGGAGTGCGAGACTCGCGACAAGGAAAAACTCGCGCGCCTTCTCGCGCGAAAGCTGAAGAAGGGCCAGCGAACTTGACCGGGTGGAACGAGACTTCCATGTTCGCCCCGGGGAGCGCAGGTCTGTCAGGATTTGGGAATGCTTCACGCCTCCACGCAGAAACTGATCGTCAAGCTCTGCGAACTCACCGAGGCCGGGCACATCGCCTGGAAGCACGGCGACGGGCAGGTGCGCCGCTTCGAGACTGAGGGCTATGTGGTCGAAGTCGAAGGGCGGCCGGCGATGCTTCGCCTGCTCCACTCCGACGGCCGTGAACTCGAACGCGCCGACGAGGCCGACCTCGCCGCCCAGCCCTGGCCAGATGGCAATGGCACGTTCGCCTCGCAGATCACGCTGATGGCCGACCGGGCCGACCGCGTTGCACGCGGCGCCGAGCTTGCCATCTCACGCATCCTCTCTTCGCTGTCCGCTCCGCCGAAATCGGCGCCGTTCGAGTTTTTCCCAGGCGCGCCGCAGCCGGCTGCCGCTGCAACCGACCGGCCGCCGCCGCCCGCGCCTCACACGATGCCAGGGCCGCCGCCTGATCCCGTCGCTTCCGACACCGCGATCGACCGCGTCCTTGCTGTCGAACCTCGCCCGCAGCGCACGATCGAACCGCCTGCGCGGGAGCCTGATCCCGAACCGGTCATCATGGAATCCGAATCTGCCGCGGTGGTTGGCGAGTCCGAAACCGCCGGAGAAGTCATCGAGGAAGCAGCGGCCGCAGCCTCGGATGCGCCTGTCGAAACCGCAGCGCCGGAGACTTCTGCCGCCGCGCCAGTTATCATGGAGGCTGAGACCGTTGCGATCGTCGCGCCGCCGGTTGAGCCGCCGCCAGTTCCGCCAGCGCCCATTCCGCGGCCGCAACAGACCTTCGGGGCCATCACGTCGTTCGCAAAGCCGCGGGATCTTTCGGCCACGCCAAGCCTGGCGAGAGCCCAGTCGCCAAAACCGTTCTCGACCAGTCCGCTGTTTTTCGGCGTCAACCAGATGTCGCGCGAGCCCGCGCGGCCGGAACCTGAACCGCCGCCTGTTCCGCCCCCGACCGCGAAGCAGATACAGCCGGCTCCGCCCGCCGCCGAAAGGAAACCGCAGCCTGCGATCACGGGCCCGGACATCTACAAGCCGTGGAGTTGAGCGCAGCCTAGAAGCGGCAGGCCTTGGTCAGCAGACGTCCGACGACCGTGTCGCCCGAGCGAACCTCTTCCGCGTCGTCGCACTTGGTCCCGTCGGATGTGCCTTTCCGCAGGAAGCGCATGCGGTTCATCCAGGCGCCTGCCGCACGCGGCTCGATCGGATCGAGGTATGCGATCGTCTTGCCGTCCGGCTCGACGCCGCATTCATAGATGCTGCCGACCTTGGTTCGAAGGGCGACCGCCGACCGACCCTCTTCGCGCGGATAGGTCGCCGTCACCAGCGCCGGTTCTTCCATCTTGGCCAGGCACGCATCGATCGAAGCCAGTGCATCGAGCACGGCGGCCGCTTCCGCCGACGCTCCTGCCGAGCCGCCGAAAGCGCAGCCATCGTATTCGACCTCGTCGAACACGATCTCAGCGCTGATATCGCCGCGGCCGCCCTGCTCGGTCGCGCAGGCCCGGCGCCTGATGGTCACTTTCAGCGGCGGCGTATCGAAAACGTCAGCTCCGCCGGCGTGTGTCGGCTGCACGATCGGCGCCTCGATCTCGGCCAGACCCGAGCGCCGGAAGACAAACCAGCCATCGATGATGTCGAGCTTCCAGAAGGGCTCGTCGCCCGCCGCATAGAAAGGCGGCGACAATATCCAGCCCGACGTATCGCCCGGACCGGCTGCCGGAACCGCGACCGACGACGTCGACTGGCCCGAAGAACGCGTCGAAGCGGCTACGGGCGATGCCTGATCGGCTTCAGCGGGTGATTGTGCGTCGCCTTCTCCGGCGGCGGTTTCGTCTCCAGACGGCTGACCGCAGGCTGCGAGCAGAAGCGCGGCAAGACACACCGCTCCTGCGGCCTGTTTCGCTCGCGCAGCTTTTCGCCTCGCGGAAATCAGCATCTGGTCGGTTCCCCGCTTGTCGGCAACTGACATGGCCGCTCCCCAGATTCTCAGCCTAGCACTTCCCCGGAGCTAGAGGAGCCCTGTCGCGCCTCGATGTGATTCGGTCGCAAGGGCGTCACCGCTCTGATTCAATGGATCTTTCCATAACATCATGCTGCCGCGTCGGCGCGTCAGGCAATTACAAGTCGGTAGTCCCGCCGCTCCAGCCGCACCGGCAGCTTCAGGCTCGCCAGCGCCCGGCCGCCGATCTCCTCGAGGAAACGGTCCGCCCGCTGGCGATCAGGATCGGACATCGCTGCATATTGATCGAGCACGCGCTGCAACCGGTAGAGCGAGAAGGACATGATGTTCCGCTCCCCCACGCGACCGCCGATGGCGAATTCGTGCCGTCCGAGCGTGCGCTTGATGCGCGCGCCCTTGGGCTGAGCCATCGCCCATTCGCCCAGCGCGCGGGCGCTGTCCTGCAGCACGGGCAGCTGTTCGTTCATCTGCCGCTTGAGAATGGGATAGAGCGTTGGCGGCACGCTGTCGTTTGCCAGCAGGCTGCCCGATCCAGCCTTCACCTTCAGCATCCGCTCGACCCAGTCGGCGACCACCGGCGCCAACCGCCGCATGAGCTCTCCGGATGCGGGGTCCCTGTAGAGCGGCCCATAGAGCGGTCCGAACAGCGCAAAATCCGCCAGAGATGGCCGATCGCCAAAGGCGAACGGCACCTTCCTCAAATGCGCAGAATAGTCCGCCAGGAACCCTTCGTAGTGCGCCTCGATTCCCGAGATCGTTTCTTCGCTGACGCCCACTCGCGGAACAGATTCCTTCACCGGAGCAGCGATGACCTGCCCGATCCTCGCCTGTTCTTCCGGCGATGCGTTCGGCGCGGCGTTGCGACCAAACTCGCTGACGATCCACGGCTCATTGTAGTTCCAGCGATAGTGCATCGCCGGAATGACCAGCCACTCGTCCGCATAGAGTTCGAGCAGGAACGACGCGAGTTTCTGAACCGGACCATCCGGGAATACCGACGGGCCCTGCTCTGCACGCTCGACATGGTCGATGATGTCTGCCGAATCCTGAACGGCCATGCCGCTGGGCGTCAGCAAAATCGGAATTACCGCAAAGCCGATTCGCGGCTCGACAAGGTCGCGATAAACCTCAGGCGTCGCCGTCTGCTCGCTGAAGTCGACGCCTTTCCACCGCAGATACGAACGCGCCTTGCCCGAAAACTGGCTCGCCTCGGTTCCGATGAGAACGTATCCCATCCAATTGTCCGATCACGGAACGGCCGGTCCCAGAACCCGCGGCCGCAATTGGAAAAAGTGTGCCCGAAAAGCCTCACTGAGGGAATCGGCGCCCCTGTGAATTATTGATTGCTCCACAGTTACGTAACGGTGAACCCCAAAACAGGACAACGTGAGAAATTCTTCGCATTCAAGGGGGTTGCAACTGCCGGCGAGGCGCCGCGTTTATACCATTATCGTCGTCGATGCCGTCGCCGCGAACTGGTGGCGTGCGCCGATTTGAGATGAACAGGGAGACGTGAATGAAGCCGGCTTTTCTCCTGGTTGGTTCGGCGCTCGCACTCGCAGCCTGCGCAACCGATCCAGTTACTGGGCAACCGATCTATGGGAACACTGCGCGTGGCGCTGCGATCGGCGCCATTGTTGGCGGCATCGGCGGCGTCTTCGCTGGCGGTAATGACGGGCGCAACGCAGCGGTCGGCGCAGCAGTCGGCGCGCTCGCCGGCGCGGGCGTCGGCCGCTACATGGACGGGCAGGAAGAAGACATGCGCCGCAAGGTCGCCAACAGCGGCATCGGCATCCAGCGCATCGGCGACCGCATCGAACTTGTGATGCCGTCCGACGTCACCTTCTCGAAAGGTTCGGCCCAGCTCGACCCGGCTTTCACGCCGGTGCTCGACAAGGTCGCGGAGTCGCTGAACCTCTATCCGAAGACCACGATCGACATTATCGGCCACGCCTCGACCGAGGGATCGGACCAGGCGAATCTCGATCTGTCTTATCGCCGCGCGGAAGCTGTGCGGATGTACCTGCAGGGGCGCAGCGTCCTGGCGCAACGCATGGCGACGGGCGGTCTCGGCGAGACGCAGCCGATCATCTTCCCCGACGACACGGAAGCCAAGCGCTCGCAGAACCGCCGCGTGCAGGTCGTGCTGCGTCCGGTCACCTGACGAACGACAGGAAACACGCCTGGCAGGACGCCTCCCAGGAGGCGTCCTTTTCATTCTGGTTCAAGGTTTGACCAGACGGTCAAACTGTTCCTGCATGACGCCGTCGACGACTTGCGCCATCGGCGCAAGATTGGTCAGCGAAGAACCGACGACCTTGTAGTCCCAGGTGACGCCCGTTGCGCCCGACGTCGCGCCGTCTTCGAACGTCACGGTGAGCGCGCCGCTGACGCCAAGATCCTGCAGCGGTCCAAGTGCGGCGGACAGACGGAGCATCTGGTCCGGCATGGCAAGCGCCACGCGCCCGTGCTCGATCTCTCCGCCGGGCCAGGTTTCGCACCAGCAGCCGCCGGCCATCGGATCGATCGTCATGTTGGATGCGCTGCCGGAATAGGTGTGGCCGTCGCTCCACCAGGAGCCGATGGCGATCAGGCGTTTCCACGCTTCCGCCCGCGCGAGCGGAACCTGCCCTTTATACTGGAAGACCAGGCCGTCAGGCGCGGAAGCCTTCACCTCGGCGTTGGCCGGAACAGCGATCGCACACGCCAGTACAGCGCCCGCAAGCAATAACCTTATCATTTCAGTCCCCGACGACTGTTCCAGCCTCGCGCCGCCGCAAACGAAGGTCAATCCACGCAACGCTCATCTTGCGCAATGGGCCTTCAAATCGGGTGGCCAGTTCGTCTAGTGTGTTGTGGGATGCATTGGATACGGGGGACACGATGCCCAAGCTGGCTCACCTTGCCTTTGCCTGCGCCTTCGCTACCGCCGCGGCCGCTCCGGCAGCAGCCAAACCGCCGATGGAGGCGTTCGGCGACGTGCCGGAGATCCGTGCTGCAGAGCTATCGCCGGACGGCAAACGGATGGCTTTTCTACAGCGCATAGGCGAGGTCGACTATCTCGCCATCCACGATTTCGAGGCCAAGAAAAGTCAGGGGCTTGTCAGCGTTACCGACATCAAGGCGCGGAGCATAACGTTTGTGGGCGATAACTATGTCGTCCTGACGGCCTCGAAAACCACGCGGACGTTTGGCTATCGAGGGCGATACGAATTTTCAGCGTCGTTCGCATACAATCTGACAACCAAAAAGATCGTCCAGCTTCTTGTCGGCACCGACGACATCTACCCGGCGCAATCTGGGCTGGGCGATATCGTGGCGGTCGATGCTGGCGGCAAGCACGTCTATATGCCAGCTTTCATGGGCGCCAATTCCCGCGATCCCGCCTTCGACGTCATCAAAGTGAACCTCGACACCGGCCGCGGCCTGCGCCAGCTGGCGACCAGAGGCACGTCCTCGACGATCGACTGGATTGTAAATGCGAAGGGAGAAGCCGTCGCCCGCGAGGACTTCAATGAGGACCAGCAGCAACACAGGGTTCGTGCGTTCAGCGGCGGAAGCGGCCGTGAAATCTTCAGCGACAAGACCGATCTGATCTCCGTATCGATGCTGGGCCTTTCGGGCCGCAAGAACGCGCTTGTCACATCCACGCGCGTCGACTCGGACTTCCTCACGCTCTACGAAATGTCGCT
Source organism: Hyphomonadaceae bacterium (assembly GCA_036554545.1). Classification (GTDB taxonomy): domain Bacteria; phylum Pseudomonadota; class Alphaproteobacteria; order Caulobacterales; family Hyphomonadaceae; genus UBA7672. Next base: position 1,537 of record DATBNA010000487.1, on the reverse strand, counting down.
TGATGACGGCGCCATCACCGGCCCAATCCTGCAGAGATCGGATGCAGATGTCGAAGCCGTCATTATGGACGAGAATCGTGTCGTCCACGGTGTCCGGTATTCGGGCATGTTTCCGTCCTATGAAATGTTTGATCCGGCGCTCAATGCCGATCTGAAGGCAGCCACAGAAGTTTTTCCGGCTTCCGCCGTCTATCTCGACTCATGGTCAAGCGACTGGTCCAAGCTGCTGCTGCTTGTCGACGGCGGGCTGAAGCCGCAGCGCTACGTCCTGTTCGACCGGACGGCCAGGAAATTCCTGGTCGTTTCCAACACCCGTCCAAGCATCAAGGACGAAGACGTCGCGGAAGTCGTCACCATCGAATACAAGGCGCGCGACGGCCTGAAGATTCCGGGCCTGATCACCTGGCCGACGGGCGTGAAGGAAGCCGACCGGAAAAAGCTGCCCTTCGTCGTGCTGCCGCATGGCGGCCCCGAAGCCTACGACGCGGTGGGTTTTGACTGGATGGCGCAGTTCCTCGCCAACGAAGGCTACGGCGTGCTCCAGCCCAACTTTCGCGGCTCCGAAGGATTTGGCGGCGAGTTCCGGAACGCCGGACGAGGCCAATGGGGCCGCAAGATGCAGGATGACATCACCGATGGCATCAACGCGCTGATCAAGATGGGCTGGGCGGATGGCGAACGGGTGTGCATCGTCGGCGCCAGCTATGGCGGCTACGCCGCGCTGGCGGGCGGGGCGCTGACGCCTGACCTCTACAAATGCGTGGTTTCCATCGCCGGTGTTTCCGATCTTCGCGAAATGCTGGGAACGGAAAGGCGCGACCACGGAACCAGAAGCCTCACCTACAGCTATTGGCGGGAGCTGATCGGCGACCCGGACAAGGATCGCGAGGCGATCGATGCCGTTTCACCGGCGCGCCATGCAGCGAGCTTCAAGGCGCCCGTCCTGCTGCTTCACGGGTCAGACGATACCGTCGTGCAGTCGAGCCAGAGCGACCGCATGGCCAACGCTCTCAAGGCTGCGGACAAGCCGGTCACCTATGTCCGCATAAGAGGCGACGACCACTGGTTCGCAACCAATGAAAGCCGGCACACGCTGCTGACGTCGATGGGCGAGTTCCTGGCCAAGTATCTGAAACCCGGGGGCTGACCGGCTACGCCGCAGCCGCCTTCTGATCCTTCGGCGGGAAGCGCGAGTAGAAGGTCTGGCCCTTGGCGGCCATCTCACGCAGCAGCGCGTTGGGGCGGAAGCGTTCGCCATAGGCTTCGGCGAGGCGGTCGCACTCTTCCACGAACGTCTTGATGCCGACCTTCAGGTCCATGAAGGAGCAGACGCCGCCTGAATAGGGGGCGAAGCCCCAGGCGAGGATCGAGCCGATATCGGCGTCGCGCGCATCGAGGATGACGCCTTCCTCGAAGCAGCGGGCGACTTCCACGCACTGGCGATAGAGGAAGCGCCTGGTCAGCTCCGCCTTCAGCGGCGGCGGGCATTCCTTCACCTTCACCTCGATCTTCTTGCCGATATCGGGATAGAGGCGCG
>DATBNA010000040.1:0-4659 GCA_036554545.1 Hyphomonadaceae bacterium | reverse complement strand
GTCGTCCGATGGCGAAGTCGATCGCCGCGCAAGCTTCATCTGCGTGCTGTCGCTGGCCTGGCCCGATGGCCATGTCGAGAGTTTCGAGGGCGTGGTGCGCGGGCAGCTCGTCTGGCCGCCGCGCGGCGACAAGGGCTTCGGTTACGATCCGATCTTCGTGCCCGAAGGCGAGACAGAAACATTCGGCGAGATGGACCAGGCGAAGAAGCACGGGATGAGTCACCGCGCTGTCGCGTTCGCGCGGTTCAAGGCGTTTCTGGTGCGGCAAGGCAATCTCGCCGGTTGACGTCGCCTGCAATTCGGCATCAAGCGAACGGGCATGAGCGACCTGAAGCTCTCGTTCGATCCGGCGCGCGGTTTCGGCGTCTATTTGCACTGGCCCTATTGCGCCCGCGTCTGCCCCTATTGCGATTTCAATGTCTATGCAGCGAAGGCGCGGGACACCGCACCGCTGTTTGATGCGTTGCTGAAGGATCTCGAAGGCTGGCGTGCGCGAACGGGTGAGCGGATGGCGGACACGGTCTTCCTCGGCGGCGGCACGCCGTCGCTGATGAGCGGGGCGCAAGTTGCGGGAGTGCTCGCGAAGATCGATGAGTTGTGGGGCCTTCGGACCGGCGCGGAAGTGACGCTCGAGGCCAACCCTGACGATGCTGCGCGGTTCGCGGATTTTGCGGCGGCAGGGATCAACCGGCTGTCGCTGGGCGTGCAGTCGCTCGATGATGAAGCGCTGCGGTTTCTCGGGCGCACGCATTCGGCGGCGGACGCGCTGGCGGCGCTGAGGGCGGCCCAGGGAAAATTCCGTTCGGTGTCGATCGACCTGATATATGCGCTGCCGGGACAGACGCGCGAGGGATGGCGGAGCGAGCTTGGACGTACGCTTGGGCTAGAGGCCGATCATCTCTCGCTCTACGAGCTGTCGATCGAGCCGGGAGCGGCGTTCGCGAAAGCGGTCGCACGACGCGACTGGGCGCCGATGAACGATGAGCTGTCGGCCGATCTCTACGAGATCACGCAGGAGATGGCGGAGCGGGCAGGCTATCCGGCGTATGAGATCTCGAACCACGCGCGCGGGATCGAGCATGAGTCGCGGCACAACCGGATCTACTGGGCGTCGGGCGACTGGGCCGGGATCGGGCCGGGCGCGCATGGACGGCTGACGGCTGGCGGCGAGCGCGTTGCAACCGAGGCCGCCGAACGGCCCGGCGAGTACCTGAAGCTTGTGCCGGAGAGGGGCGCGGGGATTGCGGCAGAGGAAAAGCTCGATGCGCTGGCGCAGGCGCGCGAGCGCATCGCGATGGGGCTACGTGTTATCGAAGGACTGGCGATGGGCGACGTAGAAGAGCTTGGCTATTCGCTCGACGCCAGGCGCCTCGCCGAGTTCGCAGAGCTGGGGCTTCTGGCGACAGGGAATGGGCGCATAGCGCTGACCGTGAAGGGCAGGCTGGCGGCAGACAGGATTGCCGCGGAGCTAGCGCCCTAGGGTTCATCAGGATCCCGGTCCGAATTCCTTGATCGCCGGCGAGACGATCCGTGGTTCGCTGTTGGCGTCGATGATCTGCCGCACGACCAGGCCGCGTTCGACGCCGCCATTGGGCAGGAAGCGGAAGAGGCCGTTGACGCCGCCCCAGCCCTGGACGCGCTGGACCATCGCCGCATCGAGCCGGTCGTTGCTGGCGAGCGTGGCGACCAGCGCTCCGGCATCGTAGCCGAAGCTGGCGACTCGCGGCGCGTCTTCGCCGAAGGTCGCCTTGTAGCGGCGCTCGAAATCGCCGAGCGTCGCCGGGTCGGGCGCCGGGAAGGCGCCGCCGCGCAGCGAGGACTCGCGCCAGACCTCCGGATCGTTCCAGCGGCCCGTGCCGAGGAACCTGATCTCACGCAGATCGAGACTCCCCAGGTAGGGAAGAAGAGGAGCAACGGAACGAAGTTGCACGCCGCCTTCCGGAAGCAGCACGGCGACCTTGCCGGGGTTCGCGGTATTCTCGGCCTTCACAACCATCGCGACGCGGCGGGCGGGCTCCTGCGGCGAGGAATCGCCAGGCGCGTAGAACTCGGCGGCGACGACCAGTGCGCCGCGTTGTGCTGCTGCCTCGCGAAGCGCTGTTTCGACCATACGGCCGTAGGTGTCGTTGGGGCCGAGCATGGCGAAGCGGTTGACGCCCTGGCTTACCGCCCAGTCGACAATGCGATCGACTTCGGCGCGCGGGGTCAGCGAGACAAGATAGGCGCCCTGGCCGGCGGCAGTTTCATCCGTCGAGAAAGCAAACACCGGTGCGCGGACTTCGGCTGCTTCGCTGGCGACAGGCGCCACCTGCTGAGCGAAGAGCGGGCCGATCACGGCGACAGCGCCGTCGCGGATCGCGTCTTCGGCGACCCGTGCGGTGTCGCGCGCATCATTGCTTGAGGCGTCGCGCGGCATGAGGACGACATCGGGGGCGCCCATTTCGAACAGCGCCATCTGGATCGAGTTGTAGAAGGCCTTCGTCAGACGCTGCGTTCCCGGGTCGGTCGAGTTGAACGGCAACAGGACGGCGACGCGCTTGAGATTCTGCGTCTGCTGGCCGGCCATGTGGCGCGGCATGTAGGCGTTGCGGCTGTCGGCGAAACGCTCCGACACCGGCTCGGAGGGCATGGGATCGCCCGGGCGCGGCGGACGGGTTGGATCGGGACGCGCGGCGCCGCTATAAGTCGGCGTGGTCGGACGCGGCGGGCCGCTGGCGCAACCGGCGACGGCGACCAGCGCAAGCGCGGAAGCTGCGATCCACTTCCTCTGGCGGGCTCGAGATTCAGATGGCATGCGCGACCCTTCCTGAGGATGCAGACCCGGCCCATGAGGATGCGGATGCTAGGCGTGGGGACGATTCCCCACAAGAAGAGACCCAGGCGTTAACGCGCATCTACCGGACCGATCCCGGACTTGCGCCCGGGCTCTACGTGGTTTCGACTCCCATAGGCAACCTGCGCGATGTGACGCTCCGGGCGCTCGACATTCTTGCTTCTGTCGATGTGGTCTGCGCCGAGGATACGCGTGTTGCGGGCAAGCTCCTGTCAGCTTTCGGAGTCTCCGCGCGACTGCGGCCATATCATGACCACAACGGCGCACAGGCGAGGCCCGGGCTGCTGGCGGAGCTGGAGAAGGGCGCGCGGATTGCGCTTATTTCAGACGCCGGAACGCCGCTGATCTCCGATCCCGGCTACAAGCTGGTGCGCGAGGCGGCGGAGCGGGGGATCAGCGTTTTCGCCATTCCAGGCGCATCGGCGCCGCTGGCGGCGCTGGCGTCGTCCGGCCTGCCGACCGACCGTTTCATGTTCGCGGGCTTTCCGCCGCCGAAGTCCAGCGCCCGCAAGCGTTTCCTCGCCGACATGAAATCCGCTCAAGCAACACTGGTCTTCTTCGAGGGGCCATCGCGGCTTGCAGCGAGCCTTGCGGACATGTCGGAGGTGTTCGGTCCGCGCGATGCGGCCGTGGCGCGCGAACTCACGAAGAAGTTCGAGGAGATACGGCGGGGAAAACTCGCAGAGCTTGCGGCGCATTACGAACGCCAAGGCCCGCCGCGCGGGGAGATCGTCGTGCTCGTGGGCCCGCCATCGGGAGAAGTGGAGACGGACGCCAACGCCATCGACGCTGCGATACTTGCCGCGGACGACAGCCGGCCGCTGAAGGAAGTCGCCGCAGAGATCGCCGAGAAGTTCGGGCTCAGGCGCCGGGATGTCTATGAACGCGCCCTCGAGCTGCGCGATGCCGATGAAGGGTGACGCCGCCGCCCGCCGCCGGATGTTCGAACGCAGCGGACGGCGCGCCGAGGCCGCCGCCGCCTTGTGGCTTCAGCTCAAGGGCTATCGCATTCTCGAAAGGCGGGCCCGTACGCCGCTCGGGGAGATCGATCTCGTTGCGGGGCGCGGGAAGATGCTGATTTTCGTGGAGGTTAAGTCGCGCCCGAGTTTCGACGCCGCGCTGGAGGCGGTGACGCCCGAACTTCGCCGCCGCGTCGAGCAGGCTGCTCGTTTGTGGGTATCGCGTCATAGGAAAAAGCAGGATTGGCTATGGCGCTTCGATATTGTTCTGCTGTCGCCAGGACGTTTGCCACGTCACATGCGGGATGCGTGGCGCGCGGAAAGTTAGCCTGCGATGCATTCACGACCTGTTCAGCGCCCGGCAAACATGCTGGAAACGCCCGAAATTCGCCCCATGATCATGCTACCGCCCTACAATTCGCGGTACGACGGAGACAATTCGACCATGTTTTCCCGCAGTCTTGCGGCGGCTTTTGCCGGCGCGGCTCTCCTTTCGCTGGGCGGTTGCTTTGCTGTCCAGGAAAAAACCTTCGGCGAAAGCCTCGATGAGGCGACGGCCGGCACGACCATAAAGTCGAAGCTGTTCGGCGCAGGCGCCAGCCGCTTCGGTGAAGTCGATGTCGAAGTCGCTGGACGCTTCGTATTGCTGTCGGGCCGTGTGCCCAGCGAAGCGGACAAGGCTGAAGCCGAACGCATTGCCTGGACGGTCAGCTCGATCGACGAGGTCGCCAACGAGCTGGTGATCGACAAGTTCGACATGGGGCGTGACATCAACGATCGTTGGATCACCGAGCAGGTACGCGCGCGTATCATCTCCGACAGCGAAGTGAAGGGCGTGAACTACAACATCCAGGTCTACAACGGCGT
>DATBNA010000483.1:0-1677 GCA_036554545.1 Hyphomonadaceae bacterium | reverse complement strand
CCGGTGCATTCAGGTCCTATTGCCGTAGCGGCTGGCGCAAGACTCAGCCGGAGATCGGGGAGCCGGCGCTTGCAGGTCAGAGCCTTCTGCGCAGCCATGGCTGTTTCTGCGTTCGCAGCCGTCGTGGCGTGCACGACGTCGGTTCCTGCGTCCGACCCTGCGGCGGTTGTTGAGGCCGAGGCGCCTGTACCGGTTTTCGCTTTTGCGGGCGACTATGAACCTTATGTTCCTCGGTCGAGCTTTGTCGCCGCCTACCGCCGGCTGACCGAGAGCCAGTACCGGCATGTGATCGCCAGCACATTCGGCGAGGACATCGTCATCAACGCGCGGTTCGAGCCGGAGCGTCGCGAGGACGGACTGCAGGCTGTCGGCAGCGCGCAGCTTTCGGTCACGACGACGGGGCTTGAGCAGTATCTCGCGGTTGCGCGTTCGGTGGCGGACCAGGTTTTCGATGCGAAGCGCCGCGACGGGCTCGTCGGCTGTGCGGCTGCGGCGGGGGAGGCGTGCGCGGAGACATTCCTCAAGCGCGCTGGCGTGCAGCTTTTCCGCCGGCCGCTGTCGGCGGAAGAGATCGCCGGCTTCAAGGCGGTGTGGAAGGACGCAGCGGACAAGTCAGGCGACTTCGACAAGGCGTTGGGGCTGTCGCTGGTCAGCATGCTGATGTCGCCGGAATTCCTGTTCCGTGTCGAACGGGCGGAAGCCGATCCGGCAAAGCCGGGCGCCTACCGGCTGGACGGCTACGCCAAGGCGATGCGGCTTTCCTTCCTGCTGTGGGATGCGGCGCCGGATGCGGAGCTCGCCGCTGTCGCGCGATCGGGCGCGATCCATGACCCGGGCGTGCTGGCGGCGCAGGTCGATCGCATGCTGGCTTCGCCGCGGACGGCGGATGGCGTGCGCGCCTTCTTCACCGACATGCTGCAGTTCGAAACCTTCGACACCTTGTCGAAGGATGCAGCGACCTATCCCAATTTCTCCCAGGCCGTCGCCGACGGCGCGCGCGAGGAGACGCTGAAATTCCTCGTCGATCATCTGGTGGTGCGCGGCGGCGATTATCGCGACATCTTCACGTCGCGCGATACGTTTCTCAACCGTGCGCTGGCTTCGGTCTATGACGTGCCTTATCCCTCAGCCGAGCCGTGGACGCAGTTCAGCTTTCCGGAGAATTCCGAACGCGCCGGCGTGCTGACGCAGGTGACGTTCCTCTCGCTGTTCGCACATCCCGGCAGCTCGTCGCCGACGATCCGCGGGGTGAAGCTGAACGAGATCTTCATGTGCCTCGCGATTCCGCAGCCGCCGCCGGACGTGGACTTCTCCAAGGTGCAGGCGCTCGAGAAAGGCACGGTGCGGACGCGCCTGATCGACCACATGACCAATCCGGGCTGTTCGTCCTGCCACCTGCTTTCCGATCCGCCGGGGCTCGCTCTGGAGCGTTTCGACGGACTGGGCCAGCACCGCACGACTGAGAACGGCGCGCCGATCGATGTCAGCGCGGATATCGGCGGGAAAAAGTTCAGCGGCTCGACCGGCCTTGGCCAGTACATGCACGACAATCCGCTCGTGCCATCCTGCCTGGTGCGCCGCGTGCAGTCCTATGGCGCGGGCCGCGCTTACGACCGCAGCGAAGCCAAACAGGTCGAGGCCCGCACGGCGGCGTTCGCCGCTGATGGCTACAAATGG
>DATBNA010000411.1:0-1759 GCA_036554545.1 Hyphomonadaceae bacterium | reverse complement strand
GCCGCTTCGTGCGCTCCGAACAGCCGCGCGAGTGTCCGCTCCAGGACCTCCGGATCCATGGGCTTCGTGAAATGCTCGTCGAATCCCGCGGACAGCGCCTTTTGCTTGTCGTCTTCCTGCCCCCAGCCGGTGAGGGCGATCAGCACGGCATGCCGGCCCCAGGCCTCCCGGCGGATCCGGCGGGCGACTTCGTAACCGGTCATATCCGGCAGGCCGATGTCCAGGAGCACAGCATCAGGCCGCTCCGACTGCGCGACTTCGAGAGTCTCCGAACCGGAGTGGGCGCGAACGGTTTCATATCCCATGAGCTCCAGCAGAACTGAAATAGACTCGAGGGCGTCGCGATTGTCGTCCACGACCAGCAGCTTCTTTCGTTGCCGCGCAAAGACCACGACGCCGCCGGTCGATCCGCCTTGTTCAACGGCGTTCGCGCCGGTTATTACGGAGTGGGGCAACTCGACGATGAACTCGCTGCCGTGCCCGAGACCTTTGCTTCTGACGGTGATGTTGCCGCCGTGCAGTTCGACGAGCCCTTTGACCAGTGCCAGGCCGATGCCGAGGCCGCCCTCGGTACGGTGTGGCGCGCTCTCCACCTGGTAGAACATCGTGAACAGCGAGGGAATCGACTCCGGCGTCAGGCCGACGCCCGAATCTTTCACGGAGAAGAACAGGCGGCCATGCTCCACCCATGAGGACAACTCGATCGAGCCTTCCGGATCGGTGTACTTGGCTGCATTCGTCAGCAGGTTGCCGAGTATCTGCGAAAGGCGAAGCGGATCGACTTCGAGGCGCAGGTTTCCTGACAAGACCCGCGTTTCCAGGCGATGGCGCTTGGAATCGATGAGCGGTCGCGCCGTCTCAATGGCCTGGTCGATGACTGACTCCAGGTCGACGAAGTCCTTCCTCAGCTGCAGGCGGCCACGGGTGATGCGCGATACGTCCAGCAGGTCGTCGAGCAGGAGCGCCATGTGCTTGACCTGGCGGGCAATGACCTCGCGGCTCCACTGCTTCTGCCGCTCCGTGGCGGTGTGCAGATCGAGGATCTGCACGGCGTTACGAATGGGCGATAGCGGATTGCGCAGCTCGTGCGCAAGGGTAGCCAGGAATTCGTCCTTCCGCCGGTCGGCCTCGCGCAGCGCACTTTCGGTTTCCTTGAGCCGGCTGATGTCGAGGTTGATGCCCGCCCAGCCCGTAATCTGACCGTCGTCGTTTCGGAGCGGCACGCCTTGGGCGAGGACCGGATGATAGGCGCCGTCGGTTCCCAGGATGCGGTGTTCCCGGTACCAGAAGCGCCCGCGCCGAACGCAGGTTTTCCACGCCCCGATGGTCGCGTCGCGGTCGTCCGGGTGCAGGCGGTCGCCCCACCGGAATTCAGAGCATTCCTCCTGCGTGAGGCCCACCAGCCTCAGGAACGAAGGGCTCGCGTAGACATTTCGTCCTTCGGCATCGCAGATCCAGACGCCGTAGTCGATCGATTCGCCGATGGCCCGATAGAGGCGTTCGCTTTCGTGCAGAGCCCGATTCGCCCTCTCGAGCTCGTGCGTGCGCGTCTGAACCTCGTTGAGCATGTTGTTGAAAGCTGCAATAACAATGCCAACCTCGTCGGCGCTGCTCTGCCGGGCCCGAAGGCCGTAGTTGCGATGCTCCACCACGCTGCGTGCGATGTTTGCGATCTCACCCATGGGCCCGGTGATGACGCGAAGCAGCCAACCCGACATCAACAAAGCGACGCAGAAGCTTGCCAGGAGCACGACGAACA
>DATBNA010000400.1:0-2744 GCA_036554545.1 Hyphomonadaceae bacterium | reverse complement strand
GTGACTTCGCGTTTGAGCTCGAAGCCAGTGAATTCGCGCAGCACGCCGGCGCCGACGATCATCTCGTTGGTGCCAGGCTCGAACATGCGGCCTTCGGTGATGGCGAAGCCCTCCCGCATCGACATGGCGCCGGACGTGACGCCGCGCAGCGAGATGTTGGAGGGACTGCCGCCGACCTTCCGCATGGCGTCGACGACGACATAGACCTCGGGCGAGACGATGGGCTTGCCATCGGCGCCGCGCCTGATGCCGGGCGCTTCCTCGAGCAGACGCACGGCCTCGGCGGAGAAGCCGGAATTGATCTCAGCGCCCGAACCGGTGCCGATGATCATGGCGATATCGGGCTGGCCGGTGCCGGCGACGGTGCGCGCGAAACCGGTCGCCATCGCAAGGAAGGCGAGCAGCGTTGCGACGACCAGCGCGATCGAGACGATGGTGGTGACAGACGCCCAGAAGCGGCTGGGCAGGCCGGCGATGGTCATCTTCACCACCGCGGCGATCTGGCTGAACAGCGAGGTCATGGGTCAGATCCTCCGGAACGCGGTGACGACGTTGACGCGCATGGCGTTCCACGCGGGGATGGCGCCGGTGAGCGCGCCGAGCAGCACCATCAGGCCGACGGCGGAGAGCGCGATCTGCGGCGTCAGCGCCATGGCGCCGAAGAACTGGCCCAAGGAGCGGACAATGCCCACCAGGAAGCCGGCGACAAGAAGGCCGATCAGGCCGCCGATCAGTGCGATCAGCAGCGTCTCGCCGATGACGATGCCGGCGATGCGCGAGGACGTGAAGCCGACCGTCTTCATGACAGCGATCTCGCCGGTGCGTTCGCGGATGGCGCCGGCCATGGCGTTGCCGACGATGAGCAGGATAGTGACGAAGGAGGCGCCCATCACGCCAATGACAATGAGGCCGATATTGCCCTGCTGGTCGACGAAGGCGGCCTGGAACGCCGCTTCGGTTGTGGTGCGCGTCTCTGCGCGCGAGTTGGCGAACAGCGCATCGATCTCGCTGATGACGCGATCGTTCTGGTCTTCGCTTGCCGTGACGATGTGGATGTTGCCGATCTGGTCGTTGCCGAAGGCGCGCGCTTCGTCGAAATACTCGTAGGGTATGAAAATCTGGTCGGTGGAGGTCTGCGGCGTTGCGCCGTCGAAGATCGCGCGGACGACGACGGGATAGACGTTTGTCCCGTCGCCTCGCGTCCAGATGTTGGAGGACAGCGGGATCTGCTGACCGAGCTTCCAGCCGAAACGGTCGGCCATGGTGCGCCCGACCATCACGCTGTCGCGGATGGCGATGAAGTCACGGATCTGCTCGGGCGGGGCGACGTATTCGGAGTAGATGCGGGCGTAGCTTTCGGGCTCCACCGCGAAGGCGAGGAGGAAGTTGCGCTGTTCCTGGTAGTAGCCGCCGAACCACATCGAATAGCTGACATCCTTGACGCCTTCGACATTTGAGACGCGATTGACGTAGGCGATCGGCAGGCTCTGTGTGAAGTTGATCTTGTTCGAGACGGTAAGGCGGTTGCCCCCTGTGCTGCCTGCGGCGGCGGTGAGCGAGGCGCTGAAGGCCGCCAGCACGGCATAGATCAGGAAGGCGATGAAGACGGCGAAGATCAGGAGGCCGGTGCGCAGCTTCTTGCGGCCCAGCCCCTGGAGCGACAGGGCGAGGTCCTTGATCACGACAGCCGCTCCTCGAACGCGCCCTTGTCGAGATGGAGTTCGCGCTTGGCGTATTTCGCCGCCGCGGGATCGTGCGTGACCATGACGATGGTCTTGCCGAGATCGCGGTTCAGCGTCTGGAGCATGGCAAGGATTTCGGACGCGGTCTGGCGATCGAGGTCGCCGGTCGGTTCGTCGGCGAGCAGGAGTTTGGGATCGGCGACAATCGCGCGGGCGATGGCGACGCGCTGCTGCTGGCCGCCGGAAAGCTCCTTCGGCTTGTGGCTGGCGCGGTCGCCGAGGCCGACGATTTCGAGCGCGGTCTTGATGCGCTCCTTGCGCTGCGAGCCGTTGAGACGCGTGAGCAGGAGCGGCAGGCCGACATTGGCCGAGGCGCTCATCGTCGGCATCAGGTTGTAGAACTGGAAGATGAAGCCGACATTGGCCGCACGCCAGGCGGAGAGCTTGCTTTCGGAGAGGTTCTCGATGTTCTCGCCGGCAAAGCGGATCGTGCCGCTGCTCGGCCGGTCGAGGCCGCCCAGCATGTTGAGCAGCGTCGTCTTGCCCGAGCCCGAGGGGCCCATAACGGCGACGAAGTCGCCCTGTGGAATCGTCAGCGTGAGATCGCTGAAAATCGGCAGCGTTTCTTCGCCGCGCCTGTAGCTCTTGGCTACGTTCTTCAATTCGATGAGAGCTTCGCCCTGCATGTCCCAGACCCCTATTTGTTGTTGTTTTCTTGCCGTGCAAACCGGCTCGCCCGCCGGGCTTACTTTGTCTCCGATCTGTCAAACGTCACCTTCGCCGCCATCTGGGGGAGGACGCGCGGGTCGCGCTCCTTGAAACCGACGCGGACCTGGATGGTCGCGCGGTCGCGGTTGGCGGTTGGAATGATGGCGATCACTTCGCCTGGAATGTTCCAGTCGGTGTAGGCGTCGAGAATGATGGTGGCGGCCTGCCCCGGGCGGATGTCGGCGATCTGGCCTTCGTTGACGTCGACCTCGACCTCGAGGCTTTCCATGTCGACCAGCGTGGCGACGCCGGTGCGGGTGAACTCGCCGCCGCCGGACGACGGGGAGAGGATTT
>DATBNA010000384.1:0-3396 GCA_036554545.1 Hyphomonadaceae bacterium | reverse complement strand
GGCCGGTTGCGACGCCTCGCGCCATTCCCTCCGGCGCCATACAGCCGACGCCAGTCACGCCGGTTGCGCCGGCAACCCCAGTGACACCAGCTGGCCCGCCAGCGCGCCCCGCGCCGCCCGCGCCGCAAGTCGCGCCGGCTCCGCCAACACCGCCCGCCGCGCCGGCGCCGGAGCGGATTCAGTTATCCAACGACGCACCGAAACTCGAAGGAGCGCCAAGTGCCGTCATCGCGGCGCCCGCACGCTTCACGAGCGGATATGGATATCGCACATCCCCGTCCACAAATGAGATAGCCTTCCATGAGGGCATCGACATCGCGGCGGCGAGGGGAACTCCCGTTCATACGCCGGGAGCAGGCATTGTCACATTCGCCGGCGTGCGCGGCAGTTATGGCAGGGTGGTGGAGGTAGACCTCGGCGAAAACTACAGGGTCCGCTTCGGCCATCTCAATGACATTTCGGTCGTGCAGGGTGAAGCGCTGAAAGCCGGAGACACTGTCGGCACGGTCGGCGCGTCGGGGCGGCCCGCTACAGGGCCGCACCTGCATTTCGAAGTGCTCAAGGATGGGAAGCACATCGATCCGGAGGCGGTCGCAGGACTGGTCCTTTTCGGGGGGTGAAGCTCACACCGCGCGCCAAGGCTTCGCCGGAACAACCGTCGCACAGGCAGGCGAGCCATCTTTAGCAGTGCCATTGATGACGGCCTCCAGCGTCTTGCCCTTCGCGGCCTTGTCGAGCAGCGCCTGCGGGATGGTGTGGATGTCGATCTTCATGCGGCGCGACCACGGCGTGTTCTTCTGTCCGGCGCCCTGGCCGATGCCGATGTAGACGAAGCGGCGCTCGGGACCTTCGCTGCGTACCTGCTCGCCGTAGAATTTCGGTCCTGCCGCGATACGAACTGGAAAATCGAAGCTGAGGGATTCGCCGCCCTTTGACGTCTGCGCTCCGACAGGCTGGCTCTTCTTGTCCTGCAGGCTGTGCGCGACGCCGGGAACCGGCTTGTCGATCACCAGCCGCATGCGGATTTCAGTCTGCTCGGGCCGGGCCATCGATCCCCCATCATGTCGGAACGGCAATGACTGCTTAGCATCTCGTTAACGCCTGCCCAATTAGCTTTTGCGAGGACGCAAATGGGTGAGGCTGAGATGAAGATTCGGAACGCGACGCCGGACAGGGATGCGCAGCTTTTTGAAGCCGAGCAGCCGGACTATTTCGAACTCTTCCGCACTTTCAATTCCGAAGGCTCGTTCTTCGAGTTCGCCCGCCAGCTCCGCGAGGAGCCGGTCAAGCGCTGGCAGGAAAACGCCCTGGCCGCTTCGGCCTAGTCGAACATCTTCGAAATCGACTCGTCGTTGGCGATCCGGCGGATGGCCTCGCCGATCATCGGCGCCATGGAGATGGAGCGGATCTTCTTGGACTTGGCGACCTGTTCGGACGGGTTGATCGAGTCGGTGATCACCAGCTCCTTGAGGAGCGACTTGTCGATGCTGGCGCTGGCGCCGTTCGACAGCACGCCGTGCGTGACGTAGGCGGCGACTTCCTTGGCGCCCTTGTCCAGAAGAGCCTTGGCGGCGTTGATCAGCGTGCCGCCCGAGTCCGTCATGTCGTCGACCAGGATGCACTTGCGGCCTTCGACCTCGCCGATGATGTTCATCACTTCGGACTCGCCTGCCTTCTCGCGGCGCTTGTCGACGACGGCGAGGTCGACCCCGAGGCGCTTGGCCAGCGCCCGCGCGCGGACGACGCCGCCGACGTCCGGAGAGATGACCATCAGGTCCTTCGCGCCGTATTTCTTGAGGATGTCCTCGGCCATTTCCGGCTGCGCGAAGAGGTTGTCGGTCGGCACGTCGAAGAAGCCCTGGATCTGGGCGGAGTGCAGGTCGACGGTCACGACGCGGTTGGCGCCGGCGGTGGTGATGAGGTTGGCGACCAGCTTGGCGGAGATCGGCGTGCGGCCGTCGGTCTTCCGGTCCTGCCGCGCGTAGCCGTAATACGGGATTACCGCCGTGATGCGGCGCGCCGAGGCGCGCACCAGCGCGTCCATCATGATCAGCAGTTCCATCAGGTGGTCGTTGGCCGGGGCGGAGGTCGACTGGATCACATAGACGTCCTGGCCGCGGACGTTCTCGTTGATCTTCACGAAGACTTCGCGGTCCTTGAAGGTGCGGACGTCGGCCTCGGTCAATCTCATGTCGAGGTAGGAAGCGATACGCTGGGCAAGGGGACGGTTGGAATTGCACGAGATGAGTTTCATCGCGCACGTTCTCCCTTGTCGCCGCCCGGGAAGTCGGGGCTCGCTCGGCGTCACGCTTCTGTCGCAGAATCCTGCCGCGTGCAATCGCGCGCAGCGCTTATTCCTGCGCATGGCTGCAGAGCAACACACGGGAAAACCGGCGTGCGGCGCAAATGCCGCAGGCGACGGGATTCGCAGGAAATTTTGTGGACGATCTGTGCGGGACCGGGCGTCTAGGCCACCAGCACGATTGCCGTCATGTTGCGTCCGCAGTCGCGCTCGCCTGCCTTAACCGCGCGCCTGTGGCTGAAATACTCGTCCGGCTGCGTCAGCGTGTCGTCGGCCAGCGCGTCCATGTGAGCAACGCCCAGGCGCGTGAGGCGGCCGAGGCAATAGCGCTTCAGGTCGAAGAATTGCCGGTCGCCTGATCCTGGCGCGAACAGGTGCTCGGCCCACGGTGTGGCGTTCATCACGGCATCGGCGACATCCGGTCCGATCTCGAAGGAGGATTGCGACAGGCAGGGGCCGACGCCCGCCGCCGTCTTGCCCGGGTCGGCGCCAAGCGTCGCCATCAGCTCGACCGTGCTCTCGATCACCCCGCCGACCGCGCCGCGCCATCCGGCATGGACTGCAGCGATGACGCCATTGTGCGGGTCGCAGAGCACGATCGGCGCGCAGTCCGCCGCCAGAACGCCAAGCACGAGGCCTGGCCGCTTCGTGACGAGCGCGTCGCATTCCGGACGCTCATTGGGCGGAAAGGCCTTGTCGGTCGCCACGGCGCGCGAGGAATGGATCTGCCGGGGCGCCGCCAGCCTTTCGATCGAGCCGCCGATGGCGGCGCAGACGCGCCTGCGGTTCTCCATCACCTTCTCAGGCTCGTCCCCGGAGCCGGGTCCGCAGTTCAGCGACTTGTAGACGCCGGTCGAGACGCCGCCGCGCCGGCCGAAGAAGCCGTGACGCACATGCATGCTGAAGCGCTTGATGGCCGGAGCTTCCTCGAAAGGCGGGCGCGCATCGCTCATGGCTTTGTGCTCGACTAGAAACCAGGCGGGGCTTGGACACCATAAGGCGCAAAGCAGATCGCCTTGAAGCGCGATCCCATCTGTTCGGGCGCGATCAGCTTTTGCACTGCCGCCGAAATCTCGTCCGCGCGTGCAGGATTG
>DATBNA010000322.1:0-17592 GCA_036554545.1 Hyphomonadaceae bacterium | reverse complement strand
GCTTGTAACCGCCGCGATATGGAGCGCGGTCGTGCTCGTTGCCGCGGGCTGGTCTCTGCAGGCGCTCTATCGTGCGGAGACCGACCGGCAGCTTGATACCGAGAACAACGAAACGCTGCTGGCG
This sequence comes from Hyphomonadaceae bacterium, assembly GCA_036554545.1. Classification (GTDB taxonomy): domain Bacteria; phylum Pseudomonadota; class Alphaproteobacteria; order Caulobacterales; family Hyphomonadaceae; genus UBA7672. The sequence goes on along the minus strand of DATBNA010000322.1, from coordinate 17,468 downwards.
CTGGCCAATGCCGTCGTCTCCAACAATGGCCGCCTCACCTTCAACGACACGAAATTGCCGAAGGACGAGCAGTTCGACATGGCCTTCTCGGGTCGCTATTGGGGATACCTGATGATCGACGATGAAGAGCTCATCGTCGACGCTGAGCTGTCCGAGAGTTTTGCAGACGCACGGCCGGAAATGTCGGGGGAGATGATTTCGACCGCCATATCGCGCCCGGGTTTCGTGTTGCACGAAGACACTTCGGGGCCAGACGAGCGACAACTGCGCATCGCCCTGCGCGCACTCACGTTCACAGATCGCAACCTCCCGATCCTCCTGTATTCAGGCATTGACCGGACAGCCGCGGACGACGCGGTGAGACGCTTTGCTCTGACGCTCGGCATCGCTCTGGGCGTCCTGGCGCTCGGCATTCTCGTCGGCGTGCTTGTGCTGATCCGTTACGGCCTGAGACCGCTGCACGAGATAGAGGACAAGCTTCATGATGTGCAGGCCGGGCGGCGGGACACACTCGACGGCGAGTATCCCGGCGAGCTCAGTCCTCTCGTGAAAGAGATCAATACGCTGATCAGTCACAACCGGAAGGTTGTGGATCGTGCGCGCACGCATGTTGGCAATCTTGCGCATGCGTTGAAGACGCCGCTGGCGGTGCTGCGCAATGAGGCGCGGGGCGATGACAGGGTATCCGAAATCGTGCGGCGGCAAACCGACGCAATGACCCAGAACGTCAACCACTACCTCAAGCGGGCGCAGGCGGCGGCGCAGGCCGAAGTGCTGGGCGCCCGGACGGAAATTAAGGAGCCGCTGGAAGGCATTGCACGGATGCTGGAGCGGCTGCATCGCGATAAGGGCCTCGCCATTGATGTAGACGCCGACCCCAGGGCGGTCTTCCGCGGCGAGAAGGGCGATCTCGATGAACTTGTCGGGAACCTGTTGGAGAACGCCGCCAAATGGTGCAAGTCGCGGATCAAGGTGAAGGTCGCCCGGAGCGATGACGGAATCGAGGTGATCGTCGATGATGACGGTCCCGGACTTCCGGCGGAGCATCGCGCCAAGGCGCTGGAACGAGGCAAGCGGCTGGATGAGTCCGAGCCGGGAACAGGTCTGGGATTGTCGATCGTGACAGAACTCGCGGACATTTATGGCGGCCGGCTGTTCCTTGAGGACAGCCCCCTGGGCGGCTTGCGTGCTCGCCTCGTTCTGCCGGCGGCGCCGCTTTGATCTGGCTCGTTGTTGTTGCTGTTGTCTTTGTCGCCGGCGGCGCGTGGTTCGTGTCGCGATCGATGGCCATACGCGGCATGGTGGCGGCCGCTGGTGTGGCAGCTGTCGCCGGATACTGGCTGCTGGGCAAGCCAGCATTGCACGACAATCCGCTCGATCAGCGGCTGGTCGAGATCGAGAAGCTTTCATCCGATCAGCTAAACGGGGCGCAACTGATGGCGCTCGCGCAAAAGAAGGCGCAGGAAGAACCGGACAATCCCGGTCCGCACATCGCCATGGGCGTACTCATGGAGATGGCCGGCCAGCCGAACGAAGCCATGATGGCTTACGAGGCGGCGCTTCGACGAGCGCCCGAAGAGGTTGAGGTCATCAGCCGGCTTGCCGACCTGCGGTTCAAGATGACCGGCGATGTCGATGCGGCGACGTCGGCCCTTTACCATGAATGGTTCAAGCAGCGGCCTGAAGAACTGCGCGTCGGCTACCTGGCCGGCATCGGCGACTGGAAGGCCGGCCGCAAGGAAGAGGCCGAAAAGATCTGGGCGGAAGTCGAGGCCAGGACCCCCGAAGGCGACCCCCGCCGGGGCATGTACAAGGCCCTCAGGGAGATGTTCGGCGTCGATCCGCCCCCGCCTGGAACGCCACAAACCCCACAACCGGGCTGATTTTCCCAATATGTGATCTGCTGCTCGCGCCATTGTGTCGCTGGCGCCCACCAAACCCGGTAAATATACTGCGTTGGCCAATCCAAGAGGCGGCTGTTCATGCGCAAACGTTCGCAGAGACTCTGGCTGATAGGAGCGGCCAGCGTGCTGGCGCTCGGCGCCGTAGCCCTTGCAGCGACAGCCCTCCAGGACACGGTGGCGTTCTTCTACTCGCCTTCCGACCTCGTCGAGAAGCAGGTCATCGCTGACGGTAAGAGTGCACGCGTGGGCGGGTTGGTGGAGGAAAGAAGCGTTTCACACGATGCGGGCGGGGTGATGATTTTCCGCATCACCGACACCAAGCACACGGTGCCCGTAATGTTCGATGGCATACCGCCGGACCTGTTCAAGGAAGGACAGGGCGTCGTCGCCGAAGGCAAGTTTGATGCAGAGGGGCGGTTGATCGCCAGCCGCGTGCTCGCCAAGCACGACGAGAACTACATGCCCAAGGAGACCTACGACGCGCTGCGCAAGGCGGCCGAGTCGAAAGAGCCTGTCTCTTGATCGCCGAACTGGGTCACCTGCTCGCGTTCCTCGCTCTGGCGACAGCAGCAACGCAGAGCGCGCTTGGACTGACCACCGGCGGCGTGGCAGTGAAGCGGCTGGCGGTTGCGACAGGCGTCTTCTCGTTGCTGGCGCTGCTGGCGCTCGTCATCAGCTTTGTGCGCCTCGACTTTTCAGTCGCCCTGGTCGCTGAGCATTCTAATTCGCAGAAACCACTGATCTATCGCATAGCCGGTGCGTGGGGGAACCACGAAGGTTCGATGCTGCTGTGGTGTGTGATCATGGCGGCCTATGGCGCCGGCGCAGCGTTGTTCATGCGGCCGGACATGCTGCGCGACCGGGCGCTGGGCGTGCAGGGCCTGCTAACGACGGGATCGCTGACCTACCTGTTGCTGGCTTCGAGCCCGTTCACGCGCCTCGATCCGGCGCCGCTCGATGGCGCAGGCCTCAATCCCCTGCTGCAGGACCCCGCGGTCGCGCTGCATCCGCCCTTCCTCTACATGGGCTATGTCGGCATGTCGTTCGTATTCTCGCTGGCGGCAGGCGGGCTCATCATCGGGAAGATCGACCGCGACTGGGCCAAGCGCGTGCGCCCCTGGGCTTTGACGGCCTGGAGTGGTCTCACGATCGGGATCGCACTGGGGTCTATCTGGGCCTACTACGAACTCGGATGGGGCGGCTGGTGGTTCTGGGACCCGGTCGAGAACGCGTCCTTCATGCCGTGGCTGGTTGGCGCTGCGCTGATCCATTCGCTTATCGTGACGGAAAAACGCGGCGGCATGGCTGCGTGGACGGTGTTCCTCGCCGTGCTCACATTCTGTCTGGCGTTGCTCGGTACATTCCTGGTGCGCTCCGGCGTCATGACGTCGGTTCATGCGTTCGCAGTTGATCCAACGCGGGGAATTGTTCTTCTCGTCGGCCTTGCGATTGCCGGTGGCGCTGCTTTGGCGCTCTACGCCTGGCGTGCGCCCAAGCTGATGGCCGGGCCGGAGTTCGATCCGGTAAGTCGCGAAGGCGCTCTCATTCTCAACAACCTCTTCCTGTCGGTTGCGGCTGCGCTCGTGCTGGTGGGGACAGTGACGCCGATGTTTGCGCAGGCGCTGAACATCTCGCTGTCGATCGGGGAGCCGTATTTCCATCTGACATTTGCACCGATGATGGCGGTGTTGCTGCTGGCGATGCCGGTTGCGCCGATGGCGTCATGGCGGAAGGCCGATTTGACGCCGATCCTCAGATCGCTGGCGCCAGCCGCCATCGTGGCGTTCATCGTCGCCGTAGCCGCAACGGTGCTGCATGGCGGGTTCGCGCCCTGGCTGTTTGTTGGCGTGTTCGTCGGCGCCTGGGTGGTGGCCGGCGTGCTTCGTGACCTCCTGCGCCGGGCGGGAGCGGGCGGGGTTGGACGGTTGTTCCGGCTGCCGCTGGCGGTCTGGGGCATGGCGATCGCCCACATCGGCATCGGCCTGTTCGTGATTGGCGCGACCACAGAGACGGCTTCGCGCGAAGAACGCACCTTCCCGCTGGCGCGAGGCGAGACGGCGCAGATGGCGGGCTGGAGCTTCCGCTTCGATGACGTCCGGCAAGCCGAAGGCCCGAACTACTATGCGACCCGCGCCAATATCACTGTTACGCACCCGAACGGCGGCATCCAGGTCATCCATCCGGAGAAGCGGATATATCCCGCCGCGGGTACGCCCACGACCGAGGTGGCGATCCTCAAGACGCTGACGGGCGACATCTACGTCGCGCTGGGGGATACCATCCGCGAGGCTCCGGGCGTTTGGCGTATCCGCATTGCGCGCCATCCCCTGATCGACTGGATCTTCGGCGGCGCGGGTCTGATTGCGCTGGGCGGCTTCGTCTCGCTGGCGGCAAGAATCAGGCGGCGCGAGAAGGCGACCGTTGAAGAACAGGCGCCTGCTTCAGGCGCGCCGAAACCGGCAACGGCGGGAGCCCCGGCATGATCGCCGTCCTGCTGCTGGCCTTCCAGCTTGCGACGGAAGCGCCGCTTCCGGACGCTGGCCAGGAAGCCAGGGCGCAGGGCCTGATGCGCGAGATCCGCTGCGTCGTTTGTGAGAACGAACCGGTGTCCCAGTCGACCGCCGATATCGCTGTCGACATGCGCCGGAAGATTCGCGAGCAGGTCAGCGAAGGCAAAACCGACGGCGAGATTCGCGGCTACTTCATCGACCGCTACGGCCAGTATGTGTCCCTTCGGCCTCCGACTGAGGGGCTGGGCGTGCTGCTCTGGGCCTTCCCGTTCGCGCTGCTGGCAGGCGTGGCGGGCCTGATCGGCTGGCGCAGCTTCCGGTCACGACATCGCGACTTGGCGCCGCTTCCGGACGACGGCCGCAGCGACCCTCAAGGTTAAGCCGTCCCGTATTGGCAAGCTGGTGGGAAAATGGCCAGAAAGTCATACGAATTCCTGCTGCAGGGCCTCTGGCGCCGCCGCATGATTGCCTTAAAGTAACAGATGATGGCTGGTCGACAGTGGCGCGAGGCGGATCCTCAGCGTTTCCGGATGGCCAGCGGATCATACATGTCTTTGCAGTTGCGAAGACACGTCCCAAGTCTAGGGTCGCGGTGAATGCTCGCGCGAGCAATGCAGAGAGATAGCGAAATGAAGAAGGTCAAGACTGTCCGCGTAGGCCGTAGGGGCGTCGCGGCGGGTCTCATGGTCGCCACAGCGATGAGCGCTCTTGGCGTTGGCGCAATGGCGCAGCAACCCATTTCGGCCTCCTCGAAGCCGATCGCCGTAACGCCTCCGGCCGGCGCGCCGATGAGCTTCGCCGACCTGATCGATCGCGTCAGCCCCGCCGTCGTGAGCGTGCTGGTCACCACCGAGATCAAGAACACCGCCCGCGAGAACGCCTTCAACCCGTTCCGTGGCCTGCCAGGCTTCGATGAATACGAAGACCGTTTCGGAAACCGCGATGATGATGATGAAGGCGGCCCCGAGACCGACCAGGAGGGCAACGCGCTCGGCTCCGGCTTCTTCATCACCGGGACCGGCTACATCGTCACCAACAACCACGTCGTGGAGAACGCGCGCGAAGTTTCGGTCACGCTGAAGAACGGCGATCAGCTCGAGGCCGAGATCGTCGGCACCGACGAGCAGACGGACCTTGCGGTGATCAAGGTGAAGAAGAGCGGCAACTATCCGCACGTGGCGTTCGCCAGCAACTCCAAGCCGCGCGTGGGCGACTGGGTGGTGGCAGTTGGCAACCCGTTCGGTCTTGGCGGCACGGCGACCGCCGGCATTGTCTCGGCTGACGGCCGTACACTGACCGGCGGCAACTACAACGATTTCATCCAGATTGATGCGCCGATCAACCGCGGCAACTCGGGCGGCCCCACCTTCAATCTCAACGGCGAAGTCATTGGCGTGAACACGGCGATCTTCTCCGATACCGGCGGCGGCAGCGTCGGCATCGGCTTCGCGATCGAGGCAGGCGCCGCGAAGAAGATCACGGACCAGCTGATCAAGGACGGCAAGGTCGTGCGCGGCTGGCTCGGCGTCGAAATCCAGGACGTGACGGACCGGTACGCGGACGCCATGAACCTCAAGGCCAGCCGTGGCGCCATCGTGCGCACGGTGACATCCGGCGGACCGGCGGAAGCGAGCGGCATCAAGCGCTCGGACATCATCGTCGCCGTAAACGACGAAGAGGTGAAGGACAGCCGCGACCTGACCCAGCGCGTCGGCAGCCTCCTTGCCGGCTCGCGCAACAAGTTCAAGGTCATCCGAGAAGGCAAGGAGCAGATCATCCAGGTGACGGTGCGCGAGCGCAACGACCGCACGCTGAGCCAGCCCAATCTCGACCCGAAGCGCGCCGGCATGACCAAGCCGAAGGCGGGACCCGACGACGTGAAGGTCCTCGGCGGCACGATGCGGCCGGTGACGGCTGCGGAAGCGCCGAAATTTGACCTCGTTGCGCCGGGGACGGGCCTGATGATCATCACGGCCGAGCCGCGCGGCGTCTGGGCCAAGGTCGACATCAACCCGGGCGACGTGATCCTCGAGATCAACAACAAGGCCGTCAAAACGACGAAAGATTACGATGACGCCATTGCCACGGCGAAGGCTGCAGGCAAGAAAGACATTATTGCGCGTGTGCAGTGCGGCATTCAGGAAACCTGTGGTGATCTTGCGATCCTGAAGCCGATCGAGATCAAACCGGAATAGCTCATGCGAGTCATCGTTATCGAGGACGACAGCGACGCAGCCGCGTTCGTGAAGCGGGTGCTTAGCGAAGCGGGCCATGCAGTCGATGTATGCGGAGACGGCGAGTCCGGCCTGAATCAGGCGCGGAGCGGAGACTATGACGCTCTGGTCGTCGACCGCATGCTGCCGGGCATGGACGGGCTCAAGCTCCTGAAGAGCTATCGCGATGGCGGGGGCCGCGCGCCTGCGCTGTTCCTTTCCGCCTTGGGCGAAGTCGATCATCGCGTCGAAGGCCTGCAGGCCGGCGGCGACGATTACCTGGTGAAGCCCTATGCGCCGAGCGAGCTGGTTGCGCGCGTGGAGGCGCTGGGCCGCCGTGCGACTGGCGACATTCCCACGACCAAGCTCGCGGTCGGCGGTTTGGAGATGGATCTTCTTGCCCGCACGGTTGCGCGTGATGGCGTAAAGATCGACCTGCAGCCGCGGGAGTTTCGCCTGCTGGAATTCCTGATGCGCCATGCCGGCCAGGTCGTGACGCGTACGATGCTGCTGGAGAAGGTCTGGGACTATCACTTCGATCCTCAGACCAACGTGATCGACGTCCACGTCTCGCGCCTGCGCGGCAAGATCGACAAGGACTTCGAACGTCCCCTGCTGCACACTGTCCGCGGCGCGGGATATCGCCTGGAAGCATGAAGACCTGAGCCATGAAGATTGGCCGCCTGCCGGCGCTGGTCCGGACGACCACGTTCCGGCTGGCGCTGCTTCACGCGTCGATCTTCATCCTCTTTTCGGCTTCACTGCTTGCCTACCTCTATTATGAGACGGCGGGTCATCTCGGCCGCCAGGCCGCCGCCGAGCTGAACGCCGAATTCGCCGAGCTGGACGCCGCCTATCGTGGCGGCGGTTTTGACCGTCTCAATCAGGCCGTCGTGGAACGTTCGTTCGCACGCGGGAAGTTCTTCTATCTCCTGACCGATCCGGACCAGCATAAAATCTCCGGCGACTTTGACGTGCTTCCTGCAGCCCCGCCGCCGGTCGGTCAGGTGGTCGATGTGAAGTTCGACTACGATGCGCGCACGATCGGAGAAGAACAGCTTCGCCTGTCGGCCGAAGGCCGGATATCGAGCTTGCCGAATGGCGTCCTGATGGTGGCCTACGATGTTGGCGACCTCGGCGAAATGAACCGGCGGATCAGCGATGTGGTGTGGCGGTCTGCGGCTGTGGGTTTCGTGCTCTCGCTGATCGGCGGCGTGGTGATTTCCCGCTCCGCAGCGCAACGCGCCGAACAGCTCGCGCGGACGACTGAGGACGTCATGAGCGGCGACCTTTCGCGGCGCGCGCCGGTCGCTGGATCAGGCGACGAATTCGACCGGCTGTCCGAGCAGATCAACGCCATGCTTGGTAAGCTGGAAAGGCTGGTCGTTTCCTCGCGTTCCGCAGGCGACGCTATCGCGCACGATCTTCGTTCGCCGCTGACACGCCTGCGCAACCGCCTCGAAGGAGGGCTGCGAGACACCAGTACCGACGGGCAGAAAGCTGCGCTGACGCGGTCGATCGAGGACCTCGACGGGGTACTTGACACCTTCAACGCGATTCTGCGCCTGTCGCGTGTCCAGGCGGGCGCATCGGGTTCGTTCAAGCGGACGAACGTGACCGGGATCACCGACGAACTAGCTGAGCTCTATCAGCCCGTGTGCGAGGAGAAACAGCTGTCATTCGAATACAAGCCCGAAGGCGACCTGTTCGTCCTCGCTGATCGCGATCTGATTGCGCAAGCAATGTCGAACCTGATGGACAATGCAGTAAAGTACACGCCGAGCGGCGGATCGGTGAAGCTGAAGGCGCAGCATGGCCTCAATGGCGATGTGGAACTGACGGTCGTGGACTCCGGACCCGGCATTCCGGCGAAGGACAGAGACCGGGTAATTGAGCGTTTCGTGCGGCTTGAGCAGTCGCGCAGTCAACCGGGAAGCGGTCTGGGGCTCAGCCTCGCGTCAGCGGTGGCGGAAGCCCATTCGGGACGGCTTGTACTGAACGATGGCGGAGGGACAGGCGACCAACCGGGCCTATCCGTCACGCTCGTCCTGCCCGCGGCATGATGGAGAGGCTGGGCATACTTGGCCTCGGCGCGATCAGGGGCGCCGGCGGCGATCCAGTGATGGCCCTACAGGCCGCTGAGCCCTATTCGCCCTATCTCGCGCGCGTGGCGCGCCGCATGCCGGAAATTTGCGAGCGCCTGAAATCATCGGGACACGAAGAGGCGCTCAAGCGCTGCCTGCAGGACATTGAGGCGGCCGGGCAGGCTGCAGGCGCGCTGGAAACGCCCATGAAGGCAATGAGGCGTGCGAAGGAAGCCGCGCATTTGATCATCGCGGGGGCCGATCTGGCGGGGCTATGGCCGCTCGATGACGTGGTCGAGCGGCTGACGCGGCTGGCTGATGCGTCGGTGTCGGCGGCGCTGAAGCTTGCGATCCGCGCGGCCTGGGCTTCCGGAAAACTCGGGGAGCGGCGCGACAGCGACGAGCTTCCTGGTCTCTTCGCGCTGGCGATGGGAAAGATGGGCGCGCGAGAGCTCAACTACTCCAGCGATATCGACCTGATCATGCTGTTCGACCTCGATGTGTTGCCGGTCGAAGGCGCACGCGCGAAGGAGGCGATGGTGCGTCTCACGCGGGATCTTGTGCGTATTCTCGAAGAGAGGACGGAGGATGGGTATGTCTTCCGTACCGATCTTCGCCTGCGGCCGGATCCCGCTTCGACCGCTCCCGCCGTGTCGACGCAGTTCGCGACCGGGTACTACGAGAGCGTCGGCCAGAATTGGGAGCGGATGGCCCATATCAAGGCGCGCGTCTGTGCCGGCGATCTTGCGGTGGGCAAGGCTTATCTCGATGAGCTGACCCCCTACGTCTGGCGGCGGCACCTCGACTACTGGGCCATCGCCGACATTCATTCGATCAAACGGCAGATCCACTCGCACGGCGGACATGAGGAGCTGGCGTCGCTCGATTTCGACGTAAAGCTGGGACGTGGCGGTGTGCGAGAAATCGAGTTCTTCACCCAGGTCCAGCAACTCATTCTAGGCGGCCGTTTCCCGGCGCTTCGTGCGCCGAGGACCAAGGATGCGCTGAAGGCGATGGCTAACACGGACGTCGTGGCGCCAGAGTCCATGGAGGATCTCTGCCGCGCCTATGACTTCCTGCGTGCGCTCGAGCACCGCATCCAGATGGTGAATGACGAACAGACACACCATCTGCCCGACCACGCGGAAAAGCGCGCGGAGGTCGCGGCGCTGTCGGGTTACGAGGACGTCCCCCGGTTCGAGTCGGACATCGCCCAGGTGCGCGCCCGGGTGCACGGGATCTACTCGGACCTGTTCGCGGCCGAGGAGCGCCTTTCCGGCGAAGCGGGCAACCTGGTGTTCACCGGCGTGGACGACGATCCCGGGACGGTGGCGACGCTGAAGGGGCTGGGCTTCAGCGACCCCTCCCGCATCATTCACGTCTTTCAGCAATGGCATCGCGGCGGTGTTCCGGCGACACGTTCTGCCCGCGGACAGCAGCTCCTGACCTCACTTGGGCCGCGGCTGCTCAAGGCAATGTCGGAGGCAGGTGAGCCAGATATCGCCTTCGAGCGCTTCCAGGAGTTTTTCTCGGCGCTGGGTTCGGGCGTGCAGGTGATGTCGCTGATGCTGGCTGAGCCGGCGCTGACACGCGACCTGATCGAGACGATGACATTCGCACCGAAGCTGGCTTCGGACCTTGCCCGCCGGCCGGCGTTGATGGATTCGATGCTCGAGCCGTCTTTCCGTGCGCCGGTATCGTCGGACAGGCCGGGCGCTCGCGAGGCGAAGCTGCGTGAACAGCTCAAGCGGGCCGATGGCTTTGAGGGCCAACTCAACGCGGCGCGGCGCTTCCACCGGGAAGAAGGATTCCGCATCGGCTACCAGCTCCTGCGCGGCGCCATCGGTGCGGCAGAGGCAGGCGCCGCCTACGCCGACCTCGCAGATGCATGCGTTGCCGCGCTGGCGGATGCCAGCGAGAAGGATGTGCTGGCGCGCTTCCCGGGGGCGATCGGCAAATGGGCGGTTTGCGCGCTGGGGAAGTTCGGTGGAAGGGAGCTCACCGCCTCCTCGGATCTCGACCTGATGCTCATCTATGAGCCGGAGAGCGAGACTGCAGCCTCGCTGGCGCCCCGGTTTGTGCAGCGCCTGATCGCAGCGTTGTCGGCGCCGACGGAGGAAGGCGCCCTCTACGAGGTCGACATGCAGCTTCGGCCGTCAGGGCGGGCAGGGCCGGTTGCGGTCAGATTCTCCTCGTTCGACAGCTACTACCGCGGCGATGCGTGGACATGGGAGTTCATGGCGCTGACGCGCCTGCGTCCGGTCGCCGGCGATGAAGGGCTTCGCCATCGCATTGTGGATTCGGCGAGGCGGTCGTTGCAGCTCAAGAGCGCCGATCCGAAGATCACCGACGACATAGCGGACATGCGCCGCCGGATGGCGCGCGAGCGGCCAGCCCGATCGCGCTGGGATGTGAAGCTGGCGCCCGGCGGTCTGGTGGACATCGAGTTCGTGATCCAGCACGCCATCCTCAAGGCTGCGGGCGAGGCGCCGGGGGCGGTCCGGCCGACCTCAATCGAGGCGTTGCGGGCGCTGACGGCCGCCGAGCGGCTGGGGCCAGGGGAGGCCGCGGTCCTGACCGACGGTTTGACCTTCCAGCTCAACCTGCAGCAGGCGCTGAGAATCGCGGCCGGGGATGGTTTCGAGCCGGCCAGGGCATCGCCCGGGCTGAAGGCATGGCTGGCCAGCCATTTGGGATTCAAGGGCTTTTCGGCCCTGGAAACGCATCTTTTCCAGATTCAGGACAGGATCGCTGCCCTGCGGACCCGGAAACTCGGGCCTCTTACGACGGAAGGCGCTCCTTCCGGCGTTTGACTGACAGACACAGGAGAGGCCCAGGCAGCGTCGAGACGGGCTCCAGCAGTGAGCAATACCGCTCGGCAAAAGCCGCGGCAGGATGCATAAGGTTGGAGAGCAGTGCTGCTTTGATGGGCTGGCCGACAGGCCGGGCGGAGCGTTTCTCGGAGTTGGCTTCCAGGCCATGCGGGATCCGGACGAGGAACTGGTGCGTCGTGTCGGCGCGGGCGACAAGCGCGCTGCATCCGAACTCGTCCGCCGTCATCTCCCCAGAATGGTCGGGCTCGCCCGACGGATGCTTGGCGATGCCGCTGAGGCTGAGGACGTGGCGCAGGAAGTTTTCCTCCGTGTCTGGAAACATGCCGCGGCATGGAAGCCGGGGCAGGCGAAATTCGAGACCTGGATGCACAGGGTCGGCATGAACCTCTGTCTCGACAGATTGCGGCGTAGTGGCCGCCACGGCGGCGAGGTTTCTCCGGAGACGCCGGATGTGCTTGCCTCGGCTACCAAGGCGCTCGACGACAGGCAGCGCCGCGACCGCGTGCGCGATGCGCTGCAGAAACTTCCGGAGCGCCAGCGGGCGGCGCTGGTGCTCTGCTACTATCAGGAACGGACGAACATAGAAGCGGCGGAAATCCTGGGCGTCAGCGTTGACGCCCTTGAGAGCCTGCTGTCGCGGGCTCGCAGGACGCTCAAGTCGGCGCTCTCGGCAGAGAGGGCGGATCTGATGAGCGGTATTGAAACGAGTTAATCGGGGCGAACGATGAACGAAGCACGGTTCATGGAGTTGCTGAGCGCATACGGAGCGGAACTATCCCGCTGGCCGGAGGATGATCGCACGCAAGCCGAAGCACTGCTTGAGGTTGCGCCTCACCGGATCAAGGACATCTGGGAGAGCGAGCGCGCCTTCGATCATCTGCTTGCACTTGAGAAGGACGCGCCGGCCTCGATCGCGCTGGAGACGCGCGTGCTGGCCGTTTCGCCTGACCGGCGGACAGCGCGCAGCCGGCGTGCGGCGTTCGCGCGACAATGGCGTATGCCGCAGTGGGCGACGGGCGGCGCGATCGCCGCGTCGCTGGCGTTGGGCTTTGCTGCCGGTTACGCAGGCGAACCTTCCTCGACCGACACAGAGTACGCGAAGATGCTGACCCTGACGGGCGCCGGCGCGGGATCTGTGTTCCTCACTGCGATGAACGATCCGGAGAACTAGGCTGGCTATGCCTTCAAAAACCTCCCTGTTCCTGATCGCATCGCTCGCGGTCAACGCGGCCCTGCTTGGCGTCGTCGGTGGAAGGCTGGTGAACCAGCCCAAGGAACCATCGATCCAGATGCAGCTTGAGCGCTATGGCCCAACGTCTGACGTTGTGGCCGCTGCCTGGGCGCAGCTTCCCGATTCTGACCGCAAGGAACTCCGCAAGCAGCTCCGCGACCGCTGGGTTTCCCTGGAAGGGGAACGCAACAAGCTGCGGGAAGCAGGACAGGCGGTCTTTGAAGCAGCGAAAGCCGAGCCTTTCAACGAAGGCAGGCTTCGCGACGCGGTGACGATCTTCCAGCAACGTGAATACCGGATGCAGCAGAGCGCCGAGGATATCCTCATCGGTCATCTCGCCAACATGCCGCCCGAAGCGCGAGCTACCGCCGCCGTTGGTCTGCTGACGCCGTTCAACGCTCGCATGCAGCGTACCGACCGCTCGGAGAAGCATGAAGGCGGCAAGGGACCGTCTGCAACCAACGGAACACTGGAGGACGGGCAGCAGGGGGGACTTCAGCCCTCTCCAGCGTCAGCAGGCGTTGAGCCTGCACGGCCGGCGCCGAACTAGCGAGCGACGTCAGACGCCGGCTGGTTCGCGCCGGGGCGCAGCCCCGGCGGACAATCCTGGCAGCAGCGGCAGGAAGATCGAGACCGTCGTGCCGACGCCGACTGTGCTATCGATCGTGACGTAGCCGCCGTGCATTTCAGCGAATGACTTGGTGAGTGCGAGCCCAAGGCCCGTGCCGCCTGGGTTGCGTCCATCGTCCTTGCCAGCCTGCTCGAATGGCTGGCCCAGACGGGGCAGATCCTCCGGAGCAATGCCGATGCCGGTGTCCTTCACGCGGATCACCAGCCATTGGGCTTCCGTCAACATGGTGACGCGCACTTCGCCGCCGGGATCGGTGAACTTGATCGCATTCGCAAGGAGGTTGAGCGTCATTTGCTTGATGGCGCGGTGATCGCCGTTGATGTCCGGCAGATCATCGTCCGGATCGAAGATCAGCGATACCTGCCGATCGGCGGCGCGACGGCGGATCAGGCGGACGGCGGCGTCTACAGCATCCGCCGGATCGATCTGGCGCTGCGACAACGTCATCTTGCCGGCTTCGATCTTCGACATGTCGAGGATGTCGTTGATCATGTCGTGCAGGTGCTGGCCGGACTGGTGGATGGCTTCTGCGTATTCCTTGTAGCGCGCATCGCCCAAGGGGCCGTAGATTTCGCCGGCCATCATCTCCGAGAAGCCGTTGATGTGGTTTAGCGGCGTACGCAGTTCATGGCTCATGTTGGCGAGGAATGAGCCCTTGGCCTGGCTGGCGCGTTCCGCCTTGACCTTCTGGTCGGCGAATTTTTCGGCCAGCTCCTTGGCCTGGCCTTCGGCGCGCTCAAGTTCGACGACGATGGACTTCAGTTTGCGCTCAGAGCCCTTGAGCGCGTTTTCCTGTCGCTTGAGGTGGGAAATGTCGAGGCCGACGGTGATGAGGCCGCCGCTGGCGGTGCGCCGGTCGACCAGCCGGATCCAAAGGTCGGAGAGCAAGAGCATTTCGCGGGCATTGGCGTCCTCCCCAAGCGGGCGTTCGACGCGGACGAACTTGGTCAGCTCTGCCATGACCAGATCGTAGGATGCGCCTAATTTCACGACGCTTTTGTCGAGGTTGAAGACCTTGGCGAAAGCGGCGTTCCAGTGCGTCAGGCGCTGGCGCTTGTCCCACACGGCGAACGGCCCCGGGTGTGCATCGAGCGCCGCGCGAGCAAGCGCTTCGGCGCGCCGCGAGCGATGCTGGGCTTCGATGCGGTCGGTGACGTTGATGAAGGCGCCGGAGAACACGCCCTGCGCGCCCTGGCCGACCATCTCGAAGAACTTGCCCGCGGCGCGATGGACGCCCTGGAAGGCGACGTTGATCTGCTGGCCGGGATTGGCCTGGTCCAGCGCGATCTGCACGCGGCGGCGATCATCATCCGCAATCAGCGAGAGAAACTCATTGAACGAGATTTCGCCGTGGCGGCTGTAGCCGAAGAGGCTCGCCGCCTCCGGTCCAATCGTGAGAATCTCTGCGTTCGGGTTCCAGCGCCACAGGCCGACAAGACCGGTCACTTCGAAGCTGGTCCAGCCCTTGGGATCGAGCAGCGCCGAAGGCGACCGGACAACCGACGGCTCCTTTTTCTTCTCGTTCTCTAATCGCCGAATCGTGCCGACGAGGCCAAAGACCGCCAGCAGCGGCGCGGCAAGGAGCAGGGCGTAGATCACAATGCGGTTGACGTCGCCAAAATCCACCAGCGGCGCCGGGCGGGATACGCATGCCGCAATTCCGGAAGTATCCACCGGGGCGCAGGCGAGTGCGGTACGGTTCAAATCCGCCATCTCGAAACGCGCTCGCAGCGGCTGGCTTGAAACGGGGGAGAGATAGAATTTGCGTCCGCCGCCTGCTTCAGGCATCAGCGCGCCTTCCGCCCGCAGGCCGGAGATCCAGAGGCCCGCGCTATCCAGCGCAAATACCCGGACGCCTTCGTTGGCGGAGAGCTGAGCCCAGACCCCCGGCGGAGGTTCGCGCACGCTGACCGCGTCGAAGGGAGCGCCGCGCCGTATTGCCTCCAGAGACGCGCCGTTGATGAGGAGCCCTTCCATTCGGGAACGCGCGGCGACGAGTTCTGCACGCACATGGCCCGCGAGCGTTTCGGCCTCCCGCGTCTGCTGGGTGAGGATGCCGTTGTCGGCCGATTGACGCTCCTCGAAAGCCTTAAGCGCGAGCGCGCCGCCAAAGGCGAGCATCAGGACGGTGAGCATGCCGACAGGAACCGCATTGCGCGGCTTTGGCGCAGCGGCGTCGGGCTTCGTCTCTATGTCGTTCCGCGTCCCCAATCGATTCCTTCCGCAACCGAACGGATTCACCAGACTTGAAGTCGAAAGCCTGCGAAACCGTTAACCGGAGATTAACTGTGCGAAGCGCCGGCGTCAGTTGCCGCCACACCCGATTGACAGGTCTTTCGGCGAATCAGGAGACCGGGTCCGCGGGTTTGTTATCGGCGGGCTTGTTGAAAATTGTCGAGCTTTTTGGGCCGTTCTGGATCTCGCGGCGTTCTGCGCCTTTGAAGGAGTCGTTCGTGCGCCGCCGGCGGTCGGGGCCGAAATAGACGCTGGTGCGAACGAAGGAGCGTGGGGAGTTTATGACGGAGCAGACCTTCCGGTAGAGGTCCGCCGCCGTGATTGGTTTGGCGCAGAACTCCGTAACGCCGGCGTCGCGCGCCGCCTCGACGGTCGCCTTGTCGGCGTAGGCCGTCAGCATTATGACCGGCACGAAGTGGTTTGGGCTGTCTGCCGCGGTGCGCAGCCGCTTTGTGAACTCGCAGCCGTCCACCGGCGCCATCGCAAAATCTGTGATGATGAGGTCAAACGGCGTCGCCTTCACGAGTGCAAAGGCTTCCTCCGCAGTGACGGCTTCCTGGAAGTCCTTGGCGCCGAAGCCGCGCAGGATCGTCTTGGTGATATGGATCATGTGCGGATTGTCGTCGACAATCAGCATACGGATGCGTTCCATCGTGCGATCCATCCGAGCCCCCGCCTATGCCGCCCGTCGCAGCGCGCGGGGGCTGCGTACGAAGAATGTTTCATCGATGGCTGGCGCGCCGAAGAGGTAGCCCTGCGCATAACGGACGCCGGCTTCGAGCAGCAGCCTGCGTTCAGACTCGGTTTCGACGCGCTCGCCAACCGATGCGATGCCCAGCTCGGCGCACATCCGCGCGACGTTGCGCATCAGGGCGAGGCTGCGGAAGTTGAGCTCAGGCGACTGAAGGAAACTGCCGTCGAACTTCAACCCATCGACTTCGAGCGCCCGAAGATAGCCGAAGGAGGCTGCGCCAGCGCCAAAGTCATCGAGCGAAACGCTTACGCCGCAATCGCGCAGCATGCTGACGGAGCGTGCAGCCGTTTCGATATCACGGATCTGTGCGGACTCGGTCACTTCGAGGATCAGGCGATCGCGCCGGAATTCGTGACCGGATACGAGCGCGCAAAGTTCACGTACGACTTCGATGCGCTGGATCGACTCTCCGGAGACATTCACGGCGAGGCGATAGGCGGGGTCCTGGTTTTCGGCCAAGCGCGCCACGGCGGCGCTGACCATGATGTAGTCGAGATGACTGATCTGGCCGCTTCTCTCCGCGGCGGCGATCAGGCCCACCGGCGAGTCCTCACCGGCGAAGCGCGCCAGCACTTCGTAGTGGCTGACCGCGCCAGAACGCGTTTCGACAACCGGCTGACGCGCAGCCATAAGGCGGCCGTTCATCACGGCGTCGCGGAAGCGCTCTGCCTGTGTGTCTTCCTGGCTATCGCCGCGAAGACGGGACGAGTTCGGACGGCGCGACACGAGAAAGCTGAAAGTGTTGGGCGCGGCAGGATTGCGCTGCACGAGGACGCGGCGGCCGCCGTCGATCGTGCCGGTGTCTTCCCAGGCGATACGGCGGCCCGGCGCGAGCGCCCAGAGGTCCTCGCGCAGACGGCCTGCCTCGCTCTCGCTGATGAGGTCGAGCGCGTTCTTGCCGAAGAGGCGGTCAGCGGTCGGGTGATGGAACAGGCTGGCGTCGCCAGACGCATGTAAAATGCGCCCGCCGGCGTCCGTGGACACCATGAGGTCTGCGGCTGCAAGCGCATACTCGCGCAGCCGCTCCTCGTCGAGTTCGGATAGCGACATTCTCCCGCCGACCCTGACTAGT
>DATBNA010000282.1:0-9356 GCA_036554545.1 Hyphomonadaceae bacterium | reverse complement strand
CGCGCCGCGCGTCATGCGCACCGGGCTCGATGTACGGGTCTCGACGCCGGTCATCACGGCATCGTCCATCGCATAGTTCGGAATCTGTCGTCCGAAGACTGGAAGGGCCTCGCGCATGGCGGCGACGGCGTAGTCTGGCAGACAGAGCGACAGGTCGGTCGGCGTCACGCCCGGCTTGTAGGACGGGGTCACGCTGCGCAGCTCCGAGCTCGGGCGCTGCGCCAGGAAGTCACCCACGAGCTGGCCAGGCGCAAACCAGTCCGATCCGCCGGCGACGAATGCCTTCTCTTCCCAGTGCCGCTGGAAGGCGATGCCGGCGAGCGGATTGCTGCGGAAGTCTCCCGGAAAGTCCTCCGGCGTCACGCCGACAACGATGCCTGAGTTCGCATTGCGCTCCTTGCGTGAATACTGGCTCATGCCGTTGGTGACGAGCCGGCCTTCTTCGGATGCCGCCGCCACCACAGTCCCTCCCGGGCACATGCAGAAGGAATAGACCGAACGTCCGTTGGCAGCGTGATAGGCGAGCTTGTAGTCCGCTGCGCCGAGGATTGGATGGCCGGCGCATTGGCCGAAGCGCGCCGTATCGATGATCGACTGCGGATGCTCGATGCGTACGCCGATGGAGAAGGGCTTCGCCTCGAAGAACACGCCTTGCGCGTACAGCATCTCGAAAGTGTCGCGGGCGCTGTGGCCCAGCGCCATGATGACTCGATCCGCCGCCAGCGTCTCGCCGTTCGACAGGCCGAGAGCGACAACATGCTTTTCTCCTCGCCGATCCTCGGTGATCAGATCCGTGACCTGTGTTTCGAAGCGGATGTCACCACCCAGCGCGATGATCTTCGCGCGCATGTGCTCGATCATCGAGACGAGGCGGAACGTGCCGATGTGCGGCTTGGAAACGTAGGCTATCTCTTCAGGCGCTCCGGCCTCGATGAACTCTTTCAGCACTTTCCGGCCGAGATGGTTCGGATCCTTGATCTGGCTGTAGAGCTTGCCGTCCGAGAAAGTGCCCGCCCCGCCTTCGCCGAACTGCGCGTTCGAAGCCGGGTTGAGGATCGCCTTGCGCCAGAATTTGAAGGTATCGACCGTCCGTTCGCGGACGATCTTGCCGCGCTCGAGGATGATCGGGTTGAAGCCCATCTCGGCGAGGACTAGTCCCGCAAACAGGCCGCACGGTCCAAGGCCGACCACTACCGGCCGGGATGCGCCGGGCGGCGCCTTCGCCACCTGGCGGTAGGTCATATCCGGGGTCTTGCCGACCTGCTTGTCCTTCGACAGACGTTTCAGCACGCCTGCCTCGTCCTTCACTGCAGCATCGATCGTGTAGATGAGCTGGATCGCCGACGTCTTGCGCGCGTCATAGGCGCGCTTGAATACGGTGAAGGAATCCAGCGCCTGGTCCGGGATGGAAAGCCGTTTCAGGATCGCCTGGCGCAGCGCCGGCTCGGCATGGTCGAGCGGCAGCTTCAGTTCATGGATGCGCAGCATCGCAAAAGTCCTCATGGGGGCGGCACATCGCACGCCAGACCATGGGCGGGCTCATAGCCCGAAAGAGGCAGGCCAGAAAGGGGCCGGCTGAAACCGCCTTCTGCTATCGGGCCCGCGCCTTCAGCCAGTCGGTGATCCGCGTGGCGATGGAGTGGTCGAACGGTCCCTGACGGCCGTTGAACGCTGTCTGCTGGTCCGGATAATTCTGCATCGTGTGTCCCGCCTTTGGTAGCACGATGAGTTGCGCCGCGCCGGGCGTATTGGCGTTGATGTGGCTTACGATGCCCTCGCTGTCGCGCCGGCTCATGATCCAGTCGAACTCGCCCCACAGCACCAGCGCCGGAACTCGCACCTTCGACCAGGCTTCCGTGAGGTTGAGCGCCTGCAGCTGCTGATAATAGGCCACAGGACGTCCATAGAGCGTCGTGGTGGTCTCGCTGTCCCATGCCGGGCGCAAGGCGGGATCGGCCTTGATGACTGCATCCGGCGCACGACCCTTGATCAGCACGTCGTGGTAGAGCGTCGCCGAACGCGAAACGAGCGTCGGGATTTCCGCCGGAGTTTTGCCGTCCAGCACATAGCGGTTGCGCTCGATCTCCAGCATGTGCTCGTACCACGTGCGTGACCAGCCGCCGACAGTGATGTAGCCCGCTACGGGTGCGCCTTCGGCGACCAGCGGCGCGTAGCCTCCGCCATTGCTGATGCCGAGGACAAAGACGCGGTTCGGATCGACAAAGTCCATCGACCGCATCTTGCGGAATGCAGCGCGATACGCCGTTAGCTCCGTGTTGAAGTCCGTCGCAGCGCAATCGCCTTCGCTGTCGCCAATGCCTGCCTTGTCCATACGCACAAGGGCAAAGCCCGGCGTCTGGGCAATGGCGCGGAAAACGAGGCCGGAAGGATCGCGCGTTGTCGGCGGCGCTTCGATGCTGTCGCAGCTCAGCCAGCCAGCCACGAATACGGTCGCGAACTTGCCTGCGCCTGTGGGCTTGGTGACGATCACCCGCATGTCGTTGCCTTTGGAGTCAGGCGCAGACGTGTAGATCACCTCGACACCGGGATAGGTCTCGTTGACGGCGCCCGGGCGCCGCGGCAGCTCCTGCGCCTCCGCGCAGGCAACAGCAGTCACACTCGCCGCCAAAGCGGCGATCAGGGCAGTCAGGCGCATGGAAATCTCCTCAAGTCCTATGCAATGGGAGCGATGAGTTCAGTGACGTAATCGGCGGGATTCCTCGCCATCACGCGTTCGGGCAGGCGATAGCCAGACTGCGATGCGCCAAAGCGCAGATAGACTTCGCGCAGCGGCCCGCCGATGGCGCCGCCATTGGCGTCGATCCATCGCGCCAGTCGCGTGAACAGGTCCGGCGTCTGCCGATAGGCGCCGCGATAGATCAGCGATCCTGCCGTTGCTGCACCTTCAACTTCGCGCGCGGCATTCAGGTCGCCGCCGCGTTCGTTCAACGGCACGCAGACCTCCACGTCCATCCGGTCGGCCTGAGCGGTTCCGTCGTGAAACAGCAGGAAAGGATTGGCGTCGGCGCGCGCCTTCGCCCGGGCCGCATCCCGTTCAAGCTTTTCGAACAGCTCCTGGATGTCGTCCGATTCCGGCTCGACCATGGCTCGCGCCGTGAGCGCCAGAACAGGTTCGACCGGCTTCACGACGATCGCCGGAGCGCCGGCATCCTCGAGTGTTTCGCGCATCGCATCGAGCCGCGCCAGCCGCTCGCGATCCGCCTCGATCGACGCCGCCAGACTGCCACGCCGCGCCGCCAGTGCAGGCCCCAGCTTCTCGGGCGCCTCGATCAGCGCGCGCACCTCGTTGAGCGGAAAGCCGAGGTCCTTGAGCTGCAGGATGCGCGACAGGGTGATGAGCTGGTCGGGCATGTAGAAACGGTAGCCGGTGCTGCGATCCACTTCGGCAGGGCGCAGCAAACCCTCCTCGTCGTAGTGGCGCAGCGCCTTCACGGTGACGCGTCCCAGCCGGGCGAAATCGCCGATACGAAGCATGCCGCTCCTCCTGTGCAGGAGCCTGCGGTCTCCTGCAGGGGGAGAGTCAAGCGGGCAACGAAAACCCCTCGCCGGATTGGCGAGGGGTTCTGCAGTTCAGTCCGTGAAAAGCGTCAGTTCCGCCTGGTCGCCGCTTCCTGCGCTGCCTTCTCATCGTTTGCGCGCTTGATGACATAGGCGAGGATGGCGTCGGTCTGCTCCTCGGTCAGCGTCGCCTTGAACCCCGGCATGTTGCGCTGGGCGCGGTCGCCTTCGCGAACGGCGCCATTCCATTGCTGGCGGAAGGGCAGCAGTCCCGAATACCGCAGGTCAGGCCCGATCGAGCCCGCCGCTGGCACGGCCGTCGCGCCGTGGCAGACAGCGCAGTTGGCGCCGAACGCGATCTCACCTGCCGCCACCGTCTCGTTGTTGGCGGTCAGCAGCGGCGGGTTGATCCTCACTCCGGCCGTGGCAGGCGCTGCGCTCATTTCCGCCGGCAGCGTCGCCGTGCCGCCGATCTTGTAGACCTGGATGCGCGAGTTGTTCGCGCTGACCCCGACCGTGCGCTTCTGCCCTTCCGGCAAACCGCGCGCACCGACGAGGATGGCGACCTGTTGCTGGCCATCGACCGTGAAAGTCGAGGGCGCAGCCACGATGCGTGCCTGCGTCGGGGCGGACCACAATCTCTTCCCGTCACGGGCGTCATAGGCGACGAACTCGCCCTTGTGGTTGCCCGAGAAGATCAGGTTGCCCGAGGTCGCGAGGATGCCGCTCGCGCCGTAGACATCGTTCTTGATGCGCCACTTCTCCGTGCCGGTAACCGGATCCCAGGCGAGGATGTAGCTGTCGCGCGGCGGGTTGACGCCGGTTGCGACCACCGGCGTGACGCCGCTGGCGGCATTGAAGCCGATGCCGGTGTTCCACCCCTGCAGGTTGACCTCGAATTTCTCGGGCGATGCGTAGACAGAGGACGAGATCGTCACCGGCAGGTAGACGAGGCCCGTCTCCGGGCTGAACGCCATCGGATGCCAGTTGTGCATGCCGAGCGCCGCAGGCGCGACGACCGCAGGCTTGCCGGTCACTTCATAGCGCGCTTCCGGCACTTCCACCGGGCGGCCCGTCTTCATGTCGACATGCGTCGCCCAGGTGAGTGGGGCGAACTTGTTGGCGTTCAACAGTTCGCCGGTCCTGGCGTCGAGCACGTAGAAGAAGCCGTTCTTCGGCGCCTGCATCACGACGCGGCGCTTGCCTGTCGGATAGTTGAGGTCGGCGACCATGATCGGCTGCGTCGCCGTGTAGTCCCAGGTTTCGCCGGGCGTCGTCTGGTAGTGCCACTTGTACTTGCCGGTGTTCGGGTCGAGCGCGACGATCGAGGCGAGGAAGAGATTGTCGCCGCCGCCGGGCGAACGATACTTCTGGTTCCACGGCGTGCCGTTGCCGACACCGACATAGATCAGGTCGAGTTCCGGATCGTAGGCCATGCCGTCCCACAGCGTGCCGCCGCCGCCGAGCTTCCACCATTCGCCCTTCCAGGTCGGGAGGGCGATGTCCTTCAGCTCGGGCTGTTCCTGCGGTTTTGATGCGTCGCCGGGCACGGAATACCAGCGCCAGGCCTGTTCGCCGGTTTCGGCGTCGTAGGCAGTGAGATAGCCGCGAACGCGATACTCGGCGCCGCCGTTTCCGATAATGACCTTGCCCTTCACAATGCGCGGCGCGCCCGTGATGGTGTAGGGAAGGCTGGTGTCGGTCGTCTGCTTCTCCCACACGACCTGACCTGTCTTGCCGTTGAGCGCGACGAGACGCCCGTCCAGCGTGCCGACATAGATCTTGCCGTTCCACGCAGCGACGCCGCGGTTGACCACGTCGCAGCAGGCGTCGGCGCCCTTGGCGCGGTCGATCTTCGGATCGTAGGCCCACAGCAGGGCGCCTGACTTGATGTCGTAGGCCTTCACCATGCTCCACGCCGTGGTGAGGTACATGACGCCGTCGACGACGATCGGCGTCGACTCCTGGCCACGCTCCGTGTCGATGTCGGCATACCAGGCAAGGCCAAGCTGCGAGACGTTGGTTTCGTTGATCTGGTCGAGCTGGCTGAACCGTTGCTCCTCATAGTTGTTGCCGGTGGTCAGCCACGATCCCGGCTCGCGCTCCACCTTCAGAAGACGATCCGTGTTCACAGCTGCAGAGCCCACAGGGAAGACTGGCGCTGCCTCCTTGCTTGCCCCGGCAGGCACGTCCGGACTGTTGCTGCAGCCCCAAAGCAGGACTGGCGCAGCCACGGCCATAGCCAGCGACATCACGAGTGAGCGCATGGGGATTTCCCTCTCCATTGGCCGCTTTCCGGCCTTGTCTTGATCTGCGGGCGTCGATTTTTTCCCCGATCTCCGCCCGGCCGTGGCCAACCTAGAAGGCGCTGCGGCAAGCCGCAATACGCTGCGGTTTCCTCGACAGCAGTGGGTTGCTGCGGTGCTGCGTCGCGGGGTAGAGCCCGTGCATGACCGGCCGCCTTGCCGCTATCGCCATGAAAACCAAGCCGCGCCAGCCCATGCAGGAGCTGACACAGGCAAATGTCTCCGTGGAAACGGGGGTCGAAGGCGATTTCCGAGGTGCATCGCCCGGCCGCCAGATCACGATAGTGTTTGCTGAGGATTGGCGCGCAGCGGTTATGGATCTGGCGCCGGACGCGCCCTGGACCCTGCGCCGCGCCAACCTCCTGCTCGAGGGAATCGCCAACCCGCAGGCACATGGATGCACGCTGGTCATCGGCCCCGTCATGCTGGAAATCACCGGCGAGACCACGCCCTGCAGCATCATGGAAAAACAGCTTGGCGGTCTGCGCGAAGCCCTGAAGCTGCACTGGCGCGGTGGACTGACGGCAAGGGTGATTTCAGCCGGCCGTATAGCGGTCGGGGACCCGGTCTCCTTGGCGGTTTCGCCGAGGGCTGCAGGAGAGTAGGGTCGACCCCGGTAGCTTTGGGGGCGCCGGTGTTCGAATTTCTGAGGCGCGTCTTCGGAAACGGCTTGCCCGCCAGGGACGGGGAAGAGCGTACGACGCGCGACCTGCCCACCGCCGAACTGATCCGTCGCCTGCCTTTCGAAGCCTTTCCGGTTGCCGGCGCGAAAGCCGTAGAGGCCGTGCAGAAGCTTCATCGCGACGAACCGCAGAAGACCGCTTTCATCATAGGCCACCCGGAAGACTTTGGCCTGTTCTGCGAATTCATGGAGCGCGGCCATTCGCCGGAAGCTTCGCTCAGGGCCGGCGCCGCGCTCACCTATGAGGCTTGGGTCACGGCGAGAGAGAAGGAACGCGAAGAACTCCTCGCCGAGTTCGACGACGATGCCGAAGACGAACTCCACGGTCCATGGCCCGACGACGTCGAGCCGTCTTCGGGCTTCCTGGCCCCGATCGACCATCACGGCCTGGTCCGGCCAGAACTCATTGTCGGCGTCAGCCCCGTTCCGCTCGCACGATGGTGGGAGACCTTCGCGCATACGCGTTTCGGCAACTGGAATCTCTGCCCGCCGCCCGAAGTTCACATCATGCTCCACCATCGCTGGGCGCAGGAGCACGGCGCCGTCCTGATGGCGCACGGTTACGACACGATCGAACTCTCGATTGGCAAACCCATCCACCGCCGCGACGAAGCGATGCGCATGGCGGAGGCCCACCACAAATACTGCCCAGACAACATCCAGGGCGTCGGCACGTTCGAGGAATACGCTGCGAGTCTCATTGGCTCGACAACATGGTCTTTCTGGTGGGACTGATCAGTCGAGAATGATCGCGCGCTCGTGCAGCGCATCGAGCGCTTCATCCGGCGACGCCGTGTTCGCCATCAATTGCCTGAAGCTCGCGGGCAGGAAGCCGCCCTCGATCATGTGGTCGACGAGGACGAAGAAGGGTTGCCAGTAGTTGTTCTCGCTCAGGAACGCCATCGGCTTGCGGTGCAAAGAAAGCTTCGCCCACGATAGTGTCTCGACCGCTTCCTCGAGCGTGCCAATACCGCCGGGCAGCACGACGAGACCGTCGGCCTCGTCCAGCAGGGCCTGCTTTCGCTGATGCATGTTGTCGGTGTAGCGGTTCTCGATACCTTCGAGCACGCCTTCGATCTCGCGCAGGAAGTGCGGCATCACGCCGAGCACCTTGCCGCCGCTGTCGCGCGCGGCGGACGCAACGCAGCCCATCAGGCCGACGTTGCCGCCGCCGTAGACCGTGCGCCATCCACGCCGGGCGATGGCTTTTCCGAGGCGACGGGCGAGGTCGGGATAACGGGGGTCAGCGCCATTGGCAGAACCGCAATAGACGGTCACGGACGAAATTCCGGGCATCTTTTTCCTCTGATTGACCGGCATAGATGCGCCGGTTCGGCCCCCTGTGGAAGGGGTTTGGGAGAAGTGGTTCAGCGTTAACGTCCGGCAAGAGCTGCTGACAGTCGGGCGCACTGGTGAGTCGGTATGTAAGCGCCTAAATAGGCTGGGCATGTCGAGGCACGGAACTCCCAAGAGCACGGACATAGACGCGATCGAAAGCCGCGATGCGGGCCTTGGCGTCTCCATGCTGCGGATCGGACAGATCCTTGCCCGTCCCGAACTGAAGCGCTGGCGGCCGGCCATGGCCTTCGCGCTGATGTTCACCATCGTCTCGAAACTCTTCGCCGTCGCGGCCCCGGTCTATTTCGGCGATGCTGTCAACAAGCTCTCGGCAGGCGAGCAGGCGATCGGCGCCATCGTTATCGCGATCGCCCTCTGGTCGGTGGCCCGTTTCCTCTCGGCGTGCCTGCCTTATGCACGCGATGCCATCTTCGCTCCGGTCAGCCAGGCGGCGCAGCGCGTTGTCGCCGTCGACGCCTTCGGCAAGGCGCAGAGCCTGTCACTGCGTTTCCACCAGACGCGCCGCACCGGCGCGCTGCAGCGTGTGATCGACCGCGGCGCAGGTGCGCTCGACACCCTGATCCGCTTCCTTGTTTTCAACATCGGCCCGACGCTGATCGAACTGGCGCTCGCTTCATGGGTGCTTGCCACCATGTATGGCGGCTGGTCGGCGCTCGCGGCCGTGATGACCGTGATCTTCTACGGCCTCTTCACCTACTGGATCACCTCGATGCGAGTGGTGCAGCAGCGCCGCCTCAACGAGGCCGACACCGAACTCCGCGCCCGCGCCGTCGACAGCCTCAACAATTTCGAGACGGTGAAGTCCTTCGCCGCCGAGGAACGCGAGACCCAGCGCTACGACTCGGCCGTCCGCGTCTACAACGCACGCGCCGTCGACACCTGGCGCTCGCTGGCCCTGCTTAACGCCGGCCAGGAATTCATCATGAACCTTGGCCTGACGGTCGTGGCCGTGCTGGTCGCCTGGGCGACGCTGGGCAACGGCGGACGACCCGGCGATCTGGCCGCTGTCACCCTGATCATGATGAACCTCTATCGCCCGCTCAACGTTCTCGGTTGGGCTTTCCGGGAGATCAAGCAGGGCGCCGTCGACCTCGAAAAGCTCTACGGGCTGATGGGCCAGTCGCCCGAAGTCGCTGACCAGCCGAACGCGAAGCAGCTTGCGGTCAAGGGCGGCGAGGTCCGCTTCGAAAACGTCTCCTTCGCTCATGACGGCCGCTCGGCGGGGCTCGAAGACGTCAGCTTCACGGTGCCCGCCGGACGGAAGATCGCCATCGTCGGTCCTTCCGGCTCAGGCAAATCCACGCTGTTGAAGCTGTTGTTCCGCTTCTACGACGTCGACGGCGGCCGTGTGCGTGTCGACGGACAGGACGTGCGCGACGTCACGCAGGTATCGCTTCGCGAAGCTATCGGCCTCGTCCCGCAGGACGTCGTGCTGTTCAACTCGACTCTCAAGGAAAATCTGATCTACGGCAAACCGGACGCCACCGACG
>DATBNA010000169.1:0-3192 GCA_036554545.1 Hyphomonadaceae bacterium | reverse complement strand
TCCAAACGACTCCAATGGAACACCAGCCAGAATTTCAACGTCTGTGACCTTGCCGTCCGGAGCAACCTCCATGCGGGCAATGATCGCGCCGACGATATGGATCGGTTCGATTGTCATGACCTCGATATAGGCTATCTTTTGCGCCAGTTCACAGGGGGTGGGCCGGAGTCGAGTTATGTTGGTACAGGCGATCCGAGTAGCGCTGACTTGCGCCGCCGGACTTTTTGCTTTCGGATTCCAGCCAGCCTTCGCCGACATTCGCGAGTTCAACGCCGCCGTGAATGCCCGCGACTATCGCATGGCGTCGATCGCCGCCGCCGAAACCTGGCCACAACTCGACAAGTCCTCGCCCGATATCGCCATCATCGCCCGCGAGTTCAGCTGGATTGCAATGCTGGCGGGTCAGCCCGCCGCGGCCCAGGTCTATGCGCGCTTCCTGGTAGAGCAGGGCCGTACACTGCCGAAGCCCGACCCGACGCCCGCTGTTTCTCGCGTGCTGTTCGAGTGGAGCGCCCTCGCCAAGACGCCGACGGCGGAGAACCGGGCGCGGCTGTTCACCGCGCTCCAGCAACGCGCGGCCTCTCCGGGCAAGGATCTGATTTCGGTGCGCGCCGCGCAGCTCCTCTACCGCAAGTCATGGGAAGCCAATGAGTGGACAACGGCTGGCAAGGCGGCGGACCTCTCACTCAACCTGATGCAGCAGCTGGGGCGCGAGTACGATCTCGAGCGCTACGATCTTCGTCGTGGGCGCATCGCATCGGACTTCATGCGCACCAAGCTGCCGCAGACCTACAATCAGATGTACGATCTGGCCGAAGAGATCTACGGCGTGGCTGCATCGATCGGCAGTCCAAGCGAGCAGCTCGTCACCCAGTTTTTCACGACGACGGCGTGGGGCGATGTCATCTTCGAGTCTACGCGGGGCAGAGGCCTTACCAACCGCTCCGCCACAGTCACGCGTGGGCGTATTTCCGCCAACGACCTGTTCTTCCCCGCGCAGGGAGACGCGTCAAAACCGCGTTGCCGCGTTACGGTCGCCTCGAGCTCGCGCCAGCCGGGATTCCCGAACCCGCAGGCGGCCTACGGATTGACCGGGGTGGCCGTCTACGCCGTCACATTGGCGCCCGGAGGACGCTACGCCGAAGCGCGGATTCTCGGTTCGGCGCCCAATAACGAATTCGATGACGCCATGGACAAGGTGCTTCCCTACTGGCGCTGGCAGCTCGATCCGCGCACCCCGGCCGGCTCCTGCCGCATGCCGACGCAGCAGACGCTGACTGTCCAGTTTCAGCCCTGACCAAAACCCGATCTGGCCCGCGTCGCCTCGCGCCTTGCCCCGGGCGGCAGGCTGAATTAGGGGCAAGCCTCGATCTGGAGTTCAGGCATGACCGACATCGCCGCGGGCAAGGTCCCGATCCTCAAATGCTTCGAGCAGGCGTGGCGATTCCTGTTCGACCACTGGCGTCTGCTCGCGCCCGCAGCGATCGCGCCTGCGCTCGCCAATGGTATCGCCCTGGCGTTGAGTCCTGTGAACACCACCGGTGCTGGGAACCCGATGAGTGAGCTGACCGGCTTTGCAATCGTCACGATCGCCAGCGTGTTCTTCACCGCCGCTGTTCTACGCAAGATCGTGCGCGACGAATTCATCCCGCCCCTGGGTCTCGCCTTTGGACAGGATGAGACGCGATTGCTTGGCGTGCTGGGGTGTTACCTGGCGATTTTCGTCCCGCCGGTCGTTCTGCTTGCAGTGGTGTTCCAGGTCTTCCTGCTCAGCCGCATCGCAGCTTCTCCCGAAGAACTGGCGGAGCTGATGGCGGATTCCGAAAGGTTCAGCGAAGCAGTCCTGCAACAGCTCGGAGCGGGCGGTCTCCTTTTGCTCGATGTCATTCTCGTGGCGCTGGTCATAATCGCGGTGGTCGCACTGGCGCGACTGTCTATGGTCAATGCGGCGACTATCGGCGAGAAGAAGGTCGTCTTCTTCCAGTCATGGAGCTGGTCGAAGGGAAATGTGCTCCGCATCCTTGCTGCGCTGGTGATCACAGCGCTGCCGGCCACGCTGCTCGATCTGATCGTAGCGGCTGTGGTGCTTGGCCTCGCTGGCGCAGGACCCGCGCCAGTTCAGGCGGTGGCGGGCGCTGTCACGGGCTTCATTCAGTCGCTGCTGTCGATACCGGCAATCGCCCTGGGCGCGATCCTCTATCAGGGCCTGCGCCCGCCGGCCTTCGTCGCGAAATAACTAGTCGCAGGTCTCCGGCAGGGGCGAGCCGAAGGCGATGATGTCGCCGTCGGGGCCGATCACCCAGAAATCGCGCTGGCCATGGTCCATATCGCACGGCGGACCGACATGGCCGGAGGGCAGGAGGTCGAGCTTTGGCTTGAGCTCGGCATAGAACGAGTCCGCATCGTCAACATCGATGTAGCTGGTGTAGCGCCCGCCACCGCGCGGCGGCAGCTGGACGCCATCGCCGTAGAGCAGGAACATCACATCATCCCGGCTCACGCGAGCATAGTGATCAACCTTGATGTCGAGAGTGAAGCCGAGCGTGTCGATGAAGAACGTGACCGCATCATCTATGCTCCGACAACGCAGGAAAGGCGTGACGCGGTAGAGCTTCGCCATCCCCAACTCCTCCGCCGGCGCTACTCCGCCGCCTGCGCCGTCCTTGCCGGTTTCTTGGCCTTGGCGGATGGCTTCACCGCTTTCGGCTTGCTCTTCTGCCGTGACTGGCGTTCGGCCTGGCGCTCGAAGGTCTGCACCAGGAACTTGCCCGTGTAGCTCTTCTTGTTCTTCGCCACGTCTTCCGGCGTGCCGACCGCGACGATCTCGCCGCCGCCATCACCACCATCCGGACCTAGGTCAATGATCCAGTCAGCGGTCTTGATGACGTCGAGATTGTGTTCGATCACCACCATGGTGTTGCCGTTGTCGACCAGCTCCTGCAGCACTTCGAGAAGCGCACGCACGTCGTCGAAGTGAAGGCCCGTCGTGGGCTCGTCGAGGATGTACATTGTCCGGCCGGTAGCGCGCTTCGACAGCTCCTTGGCCAGCTTCACGCGTTGCGCTTCGCCGCCCGACAGGGTCGTCGCCTGCTGGCCGACTTTCACGTAGCCCAGGCCGACGCGCGAAAGCGTCTCCATCTTCGAGCGGATTCCCGGCACGGCGCCAAAGAAAACGCGCGCTTCCTCCACCGT
>DATBNA010000280.1:0-1586 GCA_036554545.1 Hyphomonadaceae bacterium | reverse complement strand
CAGCACCCTCGCGTTCGGCCATGGCGCCCCGCGCGCGAGGAGACCCGATCTCATGGCCAACTTCACAACGCACATCGCCGTCGGCACGGTGGTTAGCGGGGCGCTCGCCACCGTCACCGTCGCCGCCGACGTGGTGGCGCCTGAGAACATCGTCGCCGTGACCCTGGCCGGCGTCCTGGGGTCGGTGCTGCCCGATATCGATCTTGAGGACTCGCGCCCGGCCCGGGCCATGTTCTCCGGGCTCGCGATCTTCTTCTCGTTTGCGGTTCTGTTCGGACTTGAGCGCAAGTATTCCATTGCCGAGATGCTGGTGCTCTGGCTCGGCACATTCGTTCTCGTGCGCTTTGGCGCCAAGGAGCTGTTTTTCCGGTTCAGCTACCATCGCGGCGTTTGGCATTCGTTGCTGGCTATGGCGCTCTGCGCCTTCATCACGGCGTGGGTATTCCACAAGCTGCTGGGGCGAGACGAGTCCGTGGCGTGGCTTGCGGCCTGCTTCATGGGGTTCGGATATCTCACGCATCTGATCCTCGATGAGCTCTACTCCGTCGATGTCATGGATACGCGCATCAAGGCCTCGTTCGGCACCGCCCTCAAGCTGTTCGACTACCGCCACCTTGGCCATTCCGCCGCTATGGCGGTGGCTGCCGCGCTGATCTTCATGGCGACGCCTCAGTCGGGGCGCTTCCTGGAGACGGTCACCTCCCGTGGGTTGTGGGCCGACCTCAACCACAGGCTGCTGCCGCAGGACAAGTGGTTCCGCGGCATGGCATGGCTGCTCGAAGATGCGCCTGGTGCCAGAATTGACGCTGGCTCGCGCACAGCCAATCCGATTGCCACCGGCTCACTCCCGTCTCGCTCGCGCGATTGACCGCCCGCCCCGCAGTACGGCGCCCGGTCGTGCACTGCTTTCGCCTCCGGTGGGGTCCCGGGGCGTCAACCATGATGCCCCGAGCTGCCCCACCTTGACGGCGCGGCAGCTTTGACCGTAGAAGCCAACCGGTTGGAAAAAGCCAGCGGGATTTCCTCCCAACGACAATTCTGCGCAAAGCATTACGAGACCGTAGGCTTCGCGAACTGCTGGGACCTAAAGCCCGATCAGTCCCCTTCTGCAAAGGACGGCCGAGAGGCCGCGGTCCGCAAGCTTGGCCCGGAGATTGGCGCAGTACCCATCGTCTACAGCATCGCAGCGTTCGAGCGTGTGGCCGCGGCATCCGCGGCAAGCCGCCGGTTCGCACCAAGGGAAGGTGGAAGGGAATGACCGACAATAGCATCGGCAAGACCGCCGGTGGGGCGCTGCCAGGGTTTGTGGTCGAGCTGGCCAAGAACGCGCCGGCGATGATGTGGACGTTCACGGCGACCACGTTTCTCTCGGCTCTCCTGCTGTTTGCGATCCAGCCGATGTTCGCCAAGATGGCGCTGCCGATCCTCGGCGGCTCGCCGTCGGTTTGGTCGGTCTCGGTGTTCTTCTTCCAGGCCGCGCTGCTCGTGGGCTATCTCTACGCCCACCTCCTCATCAACAAGGCGCCGCCGCATCTCACCGGCCTCATCCACCTGGGCGTGTGCGCGCTGGCGCTGCTGTGCCTGCC
>DATBNA010000107.1:0-2354 GCA_036554545.1 Hyphomonadaceae bacterium | reverse complement strand
ATTCGGCGGCAGGCTCGACGCCATCGTCATCTCGTCCGCCATGCCCGCGCCGCGTACGCCGGTCGAGACGCTGACCGTCGACGTGCTGATGCCCTACTTCCAGCGCCTCGCCGCCGAGTCGCTGGTTTTCGCCGGCGCCGCTGCGAAGGCAATGCGGCCCAACAAGTCCGGCCGCATCGTGTTCGGCTCATCCTCCGGTCCGATCGGCGGCATTCCCGGCTTCAGCCCCTATGCTGCTGCGCGCTCCGCCGTGAACGGCGCCGTCCGTACGCTGGCGCTCGAGCTCGCCGCTGATGGCATCTCGGTCAACGCCGTCGCGGCAAACTTCATCCAGACAGAGACCTACTACCCGAAGGCGCTGCTCAACGATCCGGTCAAAGGGCCGAAGCTTCTCGCCCGCGTCCCAATGGGCCGCCTCGGCGAAGCCGAGGAAGTCGCTGCCCTCGTTGAGCTTCTCGTGCTCGGCAAAAGCGGCTTCGTCTCGGGCCAAGTGATCCCGATCTCCGGCGCGTGGTGCTGAAAGATCAGTCCCGGAAAGCGCGGGCGTAGACTTCGACGACCCGGCGCGCCGCAGCTTCCTGCTGGTCGCGCGTGTCGCCGAACGCCTGGCCAAGTTTGCCCTCGAGCAGCAGCGTCGCAAGCCCGTGCGCCATCGACCAGCAGGCGATCACCGGCGCAAGGTCCGGGCTGGTTTTGTCGGAGGCCGATGTGCCCTGGGCGCCAAGGGTCTTCGCGACGGTATCGAATGTGCGGTCCGCCTTGGCCTTGGCGTGGGGATAGCGCGACAGGTCGCACATCTCGCACCGGAACATCAGCTTGAACACTTCCGGATTGTTGAGCGCGAAGCGAATGTAAGCTTCGCCGAGCAGCTGGACTTTGTGGGCCTTGTTCTTGGCCTGGCCCAGCGCGCTCACCATGTAGTCGTACAGCTGGTCGAAGCCTTCTCCTGCGAGCTCCGCAAGGATCGCCTCGCGGTCGGCGAAGTAGTGATACGGCGCCTGGTGGCTGACGCCGGCGCGCCGCGCGACTTCGCGCATGGAAAGGGAGCCGAGGCCGCCCTCGTTCATCAGCGCGAGGCTCGCGTTGAGGATGCCCGCGCGGACATCATCCTTTGTGGTCGCCGCCGTTTTCACGTTCATGTGTTGCCCGCTCATTCTTGACGGTGTCTATCCGATGCTAGACAGTGTCAAGCCAACCCGTTATGTCAACTAGGTGACACATGCAGGGGGCGCTGTCAGCTTTGAGATCAGCGGTATGCGTCATTGCCGCGGCGCTCCTCGCCAGTTGCGGGAGCAAGGCCGAAGAACCCGCCCAAACCGTTGCGGCGCCCCCGCCTCTGGTCGAGGTGGTTTCGGCCGTTTCCGGCGATTCCGCAGGAGCGGTCAGGGCCAGCGGCCTGCTTGCCTACAAGCGCGAGACTGCCCTGGGATTCGGAACCCCCGGCGAAATCGAGACCTTGACAGTGGATGAAGGCGACCGCGTCGCCGCCGGCCAGACGCTGGCGACGCTTCGCAAGACCACTTCGGGCGCTGACGCCAGCGAAGCCGCGCTCGCCCGACAGACCGCCGAACAGAATTTCGAGCGCATCAGCCGCCTGCACGCCAGCGGCGCCGCCTCTCAGGTCGATCTCGACAACGCCCGCCTCGCGCTCGAACGCGCGCGCGAGCGCATCGCAATTGTCGCGCCGGCCTCCGGCGTCATCCTCCAGCGCAACGCCGAGCGCGGCCAGATGGTCAGCGCCGGCCAGCCCGTGCTCATGCTCGGCGAGGCGAACACCGGCCTCATCGTGAAAGCCTCGCTTGCCTCCTCCGAGGTGACGCGCATCGGCCTCGGCGATCCCGTCGAGGTGCAGGTGCGGGGCCGCGACCCGCTTTCCGGAAAAGTTGCACGCATCCCCGCGCGGACGGCCGATGGCTCAGGCGCTTTCGAGATCGAGGTGCAGATCGACCAGCCGCAGGGCCTGCGCTCCGGCGAGGTTGCCGAAGTCCTGATCCGGCCTGCGCTCGCCAGCACCGACACCGTGAAATCCTTCACAGTTCCTGCCATCGCGCTGATCGACGCGCGCGCCGACCAGGGCATCGTCTTTGTCGTCGACGCCGAGGGCAGGGCGCGCAGCCGCGCCGTCGAAACGGGCGGCGTCACCGACGACGGCGTGGTCATTCTCAAGGGGCTGGCCGAAGGCGATCGCGTCATTACCCGCGGCGCCTCCATGGTTCGCGACGGCGATCAGGTGCGGCTGGCGGTTGCGAGCGAATAGGGCGGGGACCAAAGGCCGATGAAGGCGTTCACCCGGTTCTTCGTCGACCGCTGGCAGTTCACCCTGATCCTGTTCGTGATGCTGTTCGCACTTGGCG
>DATBNA010000064.1:0-5440 GCA_036554545.1 Hyphomonadaceae bacterium | reverse complement strand
ATCGACAAGTATGGAAGGACTATCGCGTTCATCCACGTGGATGGCCGTGACTTTGGCGAGCTGATGATCGAGCGCGGCTTTGCGCGTCCATGGAGTGGACAGCCGCAGGTCTGGTGCGGACGGGACGGCGGGCTCGAATTGATGGCCAGGACATGCTCCACAGAGTTCAACTGCAAAACCTGTGGCGCGGGGACGCCCCGACCTGCCAGCGTAGTCAATTTTCCAACCGTCTACCGGCGCAAAGACGATCCGCCTCAGCCCTGACACCAGGCTGGCTTCGCGTCCGGCTTTCTCAGCACGTTCTCGACATAATAGCCCGCATAGGCGCTTGCCTGACCGGCGTCTCCGGAGCTTTCGTCAAGGAGCGGAGCTGCGGCCTTCGACCACTGGTCGGCGCACGCCCCTGCTGAAGCGAGGCTGGATGCACAATCGAGAAGTGCGCCGAAAGCGTCGCGGTAGAGCGTCACATCGGCGCGGGTCATCATGCGGCCATGGCCCGGCGCCAGTTGCTCGAATGGCGTCGCCAGCAACGCGTCGAGTTCGGCGCGCCAGTTCTTCGGGCACGCCGTGTCGAGAAATGGCGCGGGCAACGTGATGAGATCGCCGGCGATCGCAAGCCTTGCGGCAGGATCGTAGAACCAGAGATCGCCTGCCGATGCCGCCTGTGCGACGTGCACGTCCAGCGTGCGGCCGCCGATGGCGAGCGTCTGTGTCCGCTCGATCGAAACGGTGGGATAGAGGCGGGATCCGGCTTCGACCGTTGCAAGATCGGTGCTGGCATCCTCGCGCGCGCCGGGGTCAGCCGCCGGATCGGCGATTCGCTTCCGGTTCGCTACGGCGCCGCGCGCCAGGAAGCCCGACAATGCTTCCTGCAGCGCAGGGCGATGGGAATAGACGGCGGCGACAGGAAACGCCTCACGCAGCGCGATGTTTCCGGAGATATGGTCCAGATGCCAGTGCGTGTTGAAGATCGCGATGACCGGCAGCTCCCTGATGGCCGCCTCCTCGACAATGTCGTGCACGCGCGCGCGGTGACGGCCGGTGTCGATTACGACGATGCCGTCGGCAGTCTTCAGCATGATGGTGTTTCCATCCGGCTGCCGGTTCGGCGCCGTGACGGTCTGCAGAATGATGTAGTCCGTCTCGCGCGCGGGCGCGCCTGCACACGCAGCCGTGACGATCGCCAATGCAGACAAGAGAAAGCCACGCGCCATTGCGCCCTCCCGCGTCGTGACCCCGCAGGAACATTGCGGCCGACGTTGAGCGTGTAAAGGCCTAGCCGAACGACTTGGCGAGTTTGTCGATAGCCATGATCTGGCGCATCAGCTCTTCGAGCTGGTGGAGCGGCACCATGTTGGGACCGTCGCTCGGGGCGTGATCCGGATCCTGATGCGTTTCGATGAAGACGGCGGCGATGCCGACGGCGGCTGCAGCGCGCGCAAGGATTGGCACATACTGGCGCTGGCCGCCGGAGGTGGTTCCCTGCCCGCCGGGCTGCTGCACCGAGTGGGTGGCGTCGAACACGACAGGGGCGCCGGTCGCCGCCAGCTCGGGCAGCGCGCGCATGTCTGAGACAAGCGTGTTGTAGCCGAAGGAGACGCCGCGCTCGCAGACCAGCACATCGCGGCAGCCGGACTTCACCAGCTTGTCCACCACGTTCTTCATGTCCCACGGCGCGAGGAACTGGCCTTTCTTGACGTTGACCGGCTTGCCGGTCTGCGCGGCGGCGACCAGGAGGTCGGTCTGCCGGCAGAGGAAGGCGGGGATCTGCAGCACGTCGACGGCCCTCGCGGCTTCGGCGCACTGCTCCGGCAGATGCACATCGGTGAGCACCGGCAGGCCGGAGGTCTCGCGGATCTCGGCGAAGATGTCGAGCGAGCTTTCGAGGCCGAGCCCGCGCGCCGTGCTGATGCTGGAGCGGTTCGCCTTGTCGAAGCTCGTCTTGTAGATGACGTGGGCGCCGAGCCTGTCGGCGATCTCGCGGATAGCCGCCGACATTTCCAGCGCATGGGCGCGGCTTTCGAGCTGGCACGGGCCGGCGATGAAGGCGACAGGCAGCTCCTGGCCGATGCGCACCTTTCCGCGCGGGGCCGGGATTTCAACGATCCGGTTGGGGACGAGGTCGAGGCCGTCTGCCATCAGGGAACTCCTCTTCGGCGCCCATATGGACCGATTGAAGACCAAGCGCCAGTGGGTGCGGCAGGAAGGCTTTTTCGCCACGAAAGATGGCAGATTCAGGCCTTTCTGGCTCGCCGTCCCAGAACGAGAGAGACAACGCAAAGCAGCAGGCCCGCTCCGAGGCACGTCCAGCCGAATGCGTCGCCGATGCGAACGTAGATCGTGCGCATTGGCTTCTGCAGGGGAACGAGCGTGGCGAGCAGACTCATTTCCGCTGTCGAGCGCTGCTGGGCTGTCACGCGGCCATAGGGGTCGCTGACCAGCATCAGGCCTTCACGCGCGCTGCGCGCCATCCAGAAGCCGCTCTCGACGCCGCGCAGCATCGCCATCCGGCTGTGCAGCCATGCATCGGTTCCGAAATCCCACGCAGGAACCAGGACCAGCGTCGCGCCATAGGATCCATAGCGACGGCCAAGTGCAGGAAAGTCCATGTCCTTGCAGATCGCAACGCCCATGCGGATGCCGCCAACGTCGGAATAGAGATCCGCCATGCCGCGCTGCAGGCCCGCTTCGAGCCCCGGGACGAGGTGGCGTTTGTTGTAGCTTCGGACGCCAGCGGCGGAGAAGAACCAGGCCCGGTTGTAGGAGAAGTGCCTGTCGGCGGCGACAGCGCCAGCCACGATCACCACGCCATGCTCGGCCGCGATGTCGTTGAGAGGCCTCAGCGCCTCACTCGTTTCGCTTGCCGTGAGGGTTGCAATCTTCTCGGGCAGTACGATGACATTGGCGCCGGCCTCGGCCGCCCTTTCCGTCGCCGTCGCATAGGCGTCCCATGCCATGCGCCAGTTGGAAGCGTCGAATGCAAAGCTGTCATGCGCCAGCAGGGCGACCCCGATATCGCCGGCCGCGGGCTTTGCCGGCGGCGGAATGCGCAAGGCGCCCCACACCAGAAGACCTGTGACGAGCACGACCGGCGCTACGGCGGATATCCAGTTGCGCCTTGCGATCATCACGGCGAGACCGGATGCGAACAGGCAGACAACGAATGTGACAGCCGGCGCCCCGCCAAGAGACGCGGTCTGCACGGCCGGCAGGAACTCGATCTGGCTGTAGGCGAACGCGCCCGCGGACCCGTGCGGGGAGATGGCCGCAATCAGCGTCTCTATCCCTGCCAGCAGCGCAGGAAACGCGAAGACACCTAGCCAGGCCGGCAGGCCGCGGACCGCCGTTCGATGGCAGAACGCCGCCGCCGCCCAGATCAGCGTTTTTTGACCGACGAGCGCCGCTACATCGACGATGCCGCCCAGGTCGTAAAAATAGCCGATCATGAAGGCGGTGGAGCCGGCCCCCGCGAGGGCCCCAAGCACCAGCGAGCCGACGCGGTTGGCGCCGGGGACGGCCAGCAGCAACGGGATCGGCGCGGCCCAGGCGAGCTGCCAGATCGGCTCCAGGCTGTGCGCCTGCGCGAGCATCACGCCGGACAACAACGCTGCGATGATCCGCATTACAGCGGCCATGACCGTCCGCACCCCCGCTTCGAGTGGGTGCGATGATAGAGGGACGAAATCCCGCCCGCTACGGCCTGTGACGGGCCGCGGCGCCCAATCGCGCCTCAGTCCTTGTCGAGCGCCGCCAGCACGCCGTCGACGGCCTCGCGGACAAGGTCCTCGGTCTCCGCCTGCGCCATCACGCGTACGATCGGCTCGGTGCCAGATTTACGCACCAGCAGGCGGCCCTTGGCGCCCAGCGCCTTCTCTGCCGCGGCGATGGCGTCCTGCACGCCTTTCCGGGAAAGCGGATCGCCGCCCTTGTAGGGACGGTTCACCAGTTTCTGCGGCGCCGGATCGAAGACGTGCGCCACCTCGGACAGTTTCTTGCCTGTCTCGATCATCACCGCGAGCGCCTGCAGCGCGGCGATCAGGCCATCGCCTGTTGTCGAGAAATCCGAGAGGACGATATGGCCGGACTGTTCGCCGCCGACATTGAGGCCTTTTTCCATCATGCGGCCGACCACATAACGATCGCCGACCTGCGTGCGCTCCAGCTTCACGCCGATGCCCTTGAGATGGGTTTCGAGTCCCAGATTGGACATGACGGTGGCGACGACCGTGTTCTTGGCGAGGCGGCCCTGCGCCTTCCAGGTCTGGGCGATCAGGCCGAGAAATTGGTCGCCGTCGATGATCCGGCCGTTTTCGTCGCACAGCACGACGCGGTCGGCATCGCCATCAAGCGCGATGCCGATGTCGGCGCGATAGCGATGCACCGCCTCGACCATGGCGCGGGTGTCGGTGGACCCGACTTCGCGGTTGATGTTGAAACCATTGGGCTCGACGCCGATGGGGAAAACTTCGGCGCCCAGTTCGAACAGCGCCTTGGGCGCGACCTTGTAGGCGGCGCCGTGGGCGCAATCGATCACGACACGAAGGCCCGAGAGACGCAGCTTCCGCGGGAAGGTCGCCTTGACGATCTCGACATAGCGCGACTGTGCGTCATCGACG
Source organism: Hyphomonadaceae bacterium (assembly GCA_036554545.1). Classification (GTDB taxonomy): domain Bacteria; phylum Pseudomonadota; class Alphaproteobacteria; order Caulobacterales; family Hyphomonadaceae; genus UBA7672. The sequence continues at coordinate 824 of DATBNA010000064.1, read as the reverse complement.
CGCTGGGCCCGGCCGAGATCGGGAGAGGCGGCGAGGTCTTCATCGAGCGGACGGGCGATCAGCGCCTCGATGGCAAGCTCGGCATCGTCGGAGAGCTTCTGGCCGTCCGGACCGAAGAGCTTGATGCCGTTGTCCTGGTAGGCGTTATGCGAGGCGGAGATCATGACGCCGAGGTCGGCGCGCAGGCTGCGGGTCAACATGGCGACGCCCGGGGTCGGCAAGGGGCCGAACAGGACGACGTCCATGCCCTTGGCGGTGAAGCCGGCCGTCAGCGCCGGCTCCAACATGTAGCCGGAAAGGCGGGTGTCCTTGCCGATGACCACAAGGTGGCGTCGCGGGTCCGAGCGGCGAAAATAGGTGGCCGCGGCCATGCCCAGCCGCATCGCCATCTCCGGCGTCACCGGCCATGAATTAGCCATGCCACGGATGCCGTCCGTGCCAAAAATCTTCCGGGCTGCCATCGTCCCCTGAACTCCACCATTCGAGCGCCGGTTTTGACCGCTCCAGCGTCAGCGCCGTATCGCCATCAAATCCTTGATGACGCCATAACTCGCCCTTGAGACGTGAAATTCATGACCGACCCTGACCATGATTTGCAATATGTTTTACGCATGGCTGATGCTGTAGAGGCCATGGGCGTTTCCCCTACCCCGGCCACGGCAGGGCGCTGGTCAGGAGTTTTGTATGTGCGGCATAATAGGGATTCTCAGCGACAAGCCGGCGGCGCCGCGCCTCGTGGAGGCCCTGAAACGTCTGGAATACCGCGGTTATGACTCGGCGGGCGTGGCGCTGCTGGAGGATGGCCGCCTCAAGCGCCTCCGGGC
>DATBNA010000258.1:0-3872 GCA_036554545.1 Hyphomonadaceae bacterium | reverse complement strand
CCGGGCGGCAGAAGATGCCGGTGGTTTTGACGCCGACATAGATGATCCCGTCCATTTCGGGATCGCGGCGCAGGAGGTGCTCGTAGAGCTCGTCGTGGGAGGGGAGGCGGTTCAGCATGGCTGGTCTCTATTTGGCGTCTTCTCGGTATGCGCTCAAGTTAGGAGAGCGGGCGGAGGCGCGCGGCCGAAAAAACGACAGGGCCATCCCCACTCCGGGCATTTCGGTCATCTGGCGTTCAGGCAGGGAATGCGAGGGCTGTCGGGCCGGGGTCGTGGGACGTGGGAATCCAGCCTCCAGGATCATCGACGCACGCCGTCGGCCCGTGATGGGCGGCGCAAAGACAACAACAAGCCGGAGCCTCCCCCAATGAAGTCCGCTGCCCTCATGGCCATTCTGGCGGCCGTTTCCCTGTCCGCCTGCGCTGCGATCCGCCCCGCCGAAATGGCGCGGCCAACGTCGCTGCAGAGCGCCACGTCCATGCCGATCACCGGCATCGGCGGCGGCGAGACAGGCGCCTTCACGGCCGGCGCCCACAAGGGCGCGTTCAGCCGCTCGGCGACGCGCCTTTCCTTCTTTGAACTCTACAACATGCGGGACGGCGGGGTGAAGTTCAGCCTCTCGGGTCCAGCCTTCGCCGGCGGCATCGACGCCCGATGCACCATGCGCGAGCGCAGCGTCACTATCGACATCCTGGAATTCAAGCCTGCGCCGATGGCCTACGGCTGCGACTTCGACATGGGCGGCCGGCGCATGGCCGCGATGTTCGAAGTGCAGGAGTCCACGCCCGGCCTCACCAACCGCCAGGAGCGGCGCGGCCGCGTGACAATCGACGGTGCGGACCTGGACGTGCGCTCGGTTCACGAGGTCGCGGGAGCGATCCTGCCGCTGTCGGCGCCGATTGGGTATGTGTTCGAGCGCAATGGCGTGGCCGTCGGCGGCGTCGAGATCAACGGCGATCCGGTGATATTCGAGGCGGCGGACGCAAGCGACGCGGAGCGTCGGGCGATCCTACTGGCGTCGGTGGCGCTGGGCGTCTTCTGGGACCCGGCCAAACTCGACATCTAGGGTTTTCGGTCAATCCTGTGCCGGCGGGGCGCGACACGTCCTTGACTTCGCGGCCCGCCGGGCCTTTGACAAACTCATGAAACCGCCCTCTCAGAGACAGTTGCGCGCCGGGGAGCTGATCCGTCATGCCCTGATGGACATCCTCTCCCGCGAAGAGTTCGACGACCCCGACCTGCACGGCAAGTCCATCACCATTACCGAGGTGCGCGCTTCGCCCGACCTCAAGCACGCCACGGCGTTTGCCGCGCCGCTCGGCGGGCAGGACATGGGAAAGACCATTGCGGCGCTCAATCGGGCCGCAGGATTCCTGCGTGGCCGGCTCTCGAAGGAGGTCGACATGCGCTACACGCCTCAGGTCCGCTTCATTGCCGACGACAGCTATGACGAGGCGCGCAGGATCGACCAGCTGCTTTCATCAGATCGCGTGCGACGCGACCTCGATCGCAAGATCGGGGAATAGCCGCATGAGCCAGGCGTTCATGATCGCCATAACCGGCGGCTCTGGCTCCGGAAAGACGACACTGGCGCGCGCGCTGCATGAAAGACTGGGGATTGAGCGCTGCGCGCTGATGACCGAGGACCACTACTATTTTCCGCGGTCCCACTACGGCAAGTCGGCGCTGGAGATGAACAACGAAGAAGTGGAGCGGGCGTTCGACTTCGACAGCCCTGCTGCAAAGGACATGGCGCATCTTCGTCGCGACATCGAAGCCCTGAGGCGCGGTGAGAGCGTGGAGCAGCCGGTCTATGACTTTCCACACCACGACCGGGCGCATGGCAAGGTGCATCGCATCGAGGCGAGGCCGGTCGTCATCGTCGAAGGCATCCACGTGCTTTCCGACGTCTCCTTCCTGCCGCTGTTCGATCTCACCGTGTTCGTCGACGCCAGCGACGACCTTCGACTGATCTGCAGGATCAGGCGCGACGCGGCCGAGCGGGGGCGCAGCGCCGAGAGTGTGATCGAGCAGTACCTGCGTTTTGTGCGCGCCTCCCACGCCCGATACATCGAACCGGCGAAACATGTCTGCGACCTTGTGATCGCCAACGAGGGCGCCCGCGTTTATCGACTCGCTGCGCCTCATCCAGATGCGGAGGCGGTCGATCGACTCGTAGCGCCTGTGTGGACGCAACTGCAGAAAATGCGAGTGGTTTGAGGCAGCCCACGCTGCGGAACCTTCAACTGACGCGAGACGTTCCGTCCTTTCAGCACTGAAGGGAGAGCGCCATGGCGCAGACGGGATACGAGAATCGCCGGGAAGACCGGCCGGTTCCCGGTGATGCGGCGCCGAAGGTTTCAGGTCAGCGCGCGCGGCAGGGGCAGAATGTAAGAGGCATGCTGCTGGTCCTGGTGCTGGGGATAGCCTTGGTGGGTATTGCATACGCGGTGATGCTGGCGTTGCAGGCCCAGCCGGGTTCGGTTGTTAACGAGTCGCGCATCGAAGCGGCGCGGCAGACCCAGGGTCTGGCGCCCGGCGACAGTCAGGCGGCCCCGGAAACTCCTCCGTCTCCACAGTAGGCCTGTTGTCACTCGCGAAACCGTGAGCTAAATTACAAACAAGAGCCCGAAGGCGAAAACGCCAAACGGCCTTCCTCCCACGAGCAGATCTCCCCAGCGCAGCAGGCGTTCGCCTGCAAGTCGTCGCTTGGGTTTGCGGTCAAACACCCCGGCGGCGGCTCTCGAAGGACCCGGAGGTGGATAGATGTCGCTCGAGAATATGGCTGGTCGCGAAGGCTACAGAACCGTCCTGGGTGATAACCTGCGTGCAGCGCTGGTCATGGTCCTCGGGTGCTGCGCCCTGGTCGGTCTGGCCTTTGGCGCGATGGTGCTGCTGACTTCGCCTGACGGCTGGCTGACCAAGGCGGCCAACGGCGCCATGGCTGGCGAGTCGACCGAGCTGGTTTCGTTCGATCTTTCTTCCGCTGACTAGCCCGCGGCGCTTCCGCCGCCTTCCTGGATGTCCGGCACGCCCACGATGTGGAAACCCGCATCGACATGAACGACTTCGCCCGTGATCGAACGGCCGAGCGGCGAGAGCAGGTAGAGCGCACAGCCCGCGACGCCCTCCATCGACGTGTCCTCCTTCAGCAGCGACCAGTCGCGGCCGGTGCTCATCAGCGTCTTGCCGCCTCGGATGCCTGCCATCGCGAGCGTGCGCATCGGGCCCGCAGAGATCGCGTTGACGCGGATGCCCTTCGCGCCGAGGTCTCGCGCGGCGTAGCGCGTTGATGCTTCGAGGCCGGCCTTGGCGACGCCCATGACATTGTAGGAGGGCACGACGCGCTCGGCCCCGAGATAGGTCATGCACACGATCGAGCTGCCCGGGTTCATCATCTCGGAGGCGCGGCGCGAAGCATCGACGAAGGAAAATACCGAAATGTCCATGGCGCGGCGGAAGCCTTCGCGCGTGGTGCGTTCGACGAACGAGCCCTGCAGCTCCTCCTTGCCGGCGAAGGCGATGGCGTGGACGAGGAAATCGATGGTTCCAAACTTCGTTTTCAGCTCGGCGAAGGCCTTGTCCATGTCGGCGTCATTGGCGACGTCGCAGGAGATCATGGTGTTCATGCCGATGGATTCGATCAGCGGACGCACCCGGCGCTCCAGCGCCTCGCCCTGGTAGGTGAAGGCGATATCCGCACCCTGCGCGGCAAGCTGCTGGGAGATGCCCCAGGCGATGGACCTGTCGTTGGCGACGCCCATGACCAGGCCGCGCTTGCCCTTCATCAGCTCGCCCTTCGGAAAGGTCCACTCGGACATGGCGCGTCTCCTTGATGTGCTGGTCGCGGGGTAGGGGGCGGCAGGAGGGGC